>NZ_JAKKRO010000005.1:0-149939 GCF_025654235.1 Shewanella sp. SM32
TTCGACCTAACTCAGTCAAGGTCAGTGTCTTACATTCAATCAGTGCCTTAGAGGCCAGCATCAAGCTGTTTAATCGTTTTAGGTGAAGTTCTGGGCAGTATTGGTGTAAAGAATGTTGTAGGATATTGGCTTCGCGCATCTTGTTGTCCAAGTGTAGTTTTTAGCGAAACCATTTGATCATGCAACAAGATGCGCTTCCACCCTAATTTGATGATTTATTTGTAAATCATCAGGGGATTCTTCAGCACAAAGCGACTACCAAATTCGATGCTGTAGGCCGCCAAATTATTATCACAGTTAAAAAACACACTGAGCTTATTATTCAGCTCAGCCAACTTAATGGCGATATCATCTAACAATTCACTACGCCCAATATGGGCCATTAATAAATTCTGCAGCGCGGTTAATTCCGCTAATAAATCCCATGACGCCGCCGCGAGCGCTTTATTGCCCAGCACTAAACGCCAATCGGATTCGCCGCAGGAATATAACTGATTATGCCAATCACTTAATTTAGCGAGGCAACGCTGGCAAAATTGGGCGAGTTGCCCAGTATCACTGAGTTCAGTCTGATAAATAGCGAGTAGCTTTTGAATGAAATCATCGATAGTACGACTCGAACATTGCTGGCCAAAATAGTTAACGCAAATATCGGGTAATAAATGCGCTTCATCGAAAATCACCACATCAGGATCGGGTAATAACTCGGCAAAGCCCGTGTCTTTCAGTACGCTATCGGCGAAAAATAAATGGTGGTTAACCACAATGATTTTGGCATCCAAGGCACGGCTGCGCGCCTTGCGAGTAAAGCAGACATCGTAAAAGTCGCAGCGCTTACCAATACAGCTTTCCTTAGTGCTGACCACAAGCGGCAGCGCCGAAGAATTCTCAGGCACTGAGGTTAAGCCGCCAATATCACCATCTTTACAGGTGCTCGCCCACTGATTGATTTTCAACAAATCATCCAACAAACGCGCATCGATATGTGTCGCCTCGCTCATTTGCTTATCGAGTCGCCACTGGCACAGATAATTATTGCGGCCCTTTAGTAGAGCCAGTTTAGGCTCAATCCCCAACATGGCGACCAGCGCGGGTAAGTCTTTAAAAAACAACTGCTCTTGCAAGTTTTTACTGCCCGTACTGACGATGACTTGCTTACCGCTCAATATCGCGGGGATCAAATACGCAAAGGTTTTACCTACCCCCGTACCCGCCTCAATTACTACATTCCCCTTCGCCGCTATCGCCTTACTCACTTCCTGTGCCATCTGCATCTGGCTTGTTCGCGCACTAAATCCTTGAATATGTTTAGACAATACTCCATCGGGCAAAAATGCGCGTTGCACTTCGGACGCGAGTCGACTCACCGCAGCGGCGCCTTTTAAAGCAGAAGGCTTAGCGACGGTTTCTTTAGAGGAAACATGCTTTGATGTCGGTTGGCGAGAGCGAGTCAAAGGGAGAATCAATCCTTTATCAAGGTATTAGAGAGCGTTATAGAACAATGTAGTAAGGCCACGCTATAAGCTGCTGCAGGGCAGCTGAGCGAGTGCATTGTGATGACTTTAATTAACCACAAGCACTGGTTAGTGCCGCATGCCGCTGCTGTAAACAATAGCGTTAAGCTTAACAGCTCGAAGCATTATGCTGATTTGAGATAAGACTACAAGTTAGCCGCGTAATTAACGCCAATTTAAACGTCGGTATTTGCTAGCATCCGCCAAAGCATGTGCGCTAGCTGTAACAGTTCGCAAACTGCTGTCGATTTCAGCCTGCCACTAACCATTTGAAATAAATAAGCTACCTCAGCAAAGCAAAACTCTATACCATTATATACGCTCAATAACAGGATGTTTCAGTGCCCAAGCATCAATACTTAGACGCAGGTAATCAGGATGAATGATGTCAAACGTTAGTCTTATCAATTTAAAAACAAGTGACACCACAACGCTACAACGTCTGCTCCAACTTTATTATTTTGATTCAACATCTTGGAGTAAAGAAGATATAGGCATTGATGGGTTATATGATGGCTCTACAGCCTCAGATCTTGAATCCTATGTTAACTCACAAGAGGCAAAAGCCTACCTCATTTGGGTAAATGAAGTATTGATAGGCTTTGTTCTACTAGAATGGGTTGAAGATGAAAAAAGGCTTATCTGGGAACTGGCTGACCTCTTTATTCTTCCTAAATATCGCGGTGGTTGGATTGCGCTCGAAGTAGTCCGTCAAATATTTGAGCAGATTAGCACACCGATACTGGTCGCTACGTTCAAAGAAAATGAACTGGCTTTGCGCTTTTTTAAAGCGGTATCAAAACGATTACAGCTTAATTCAGTACGTGAGTTAATCGAGGATGAAACTACTCCGTTTTATACATTCATCATAAATGAACACATCTAACAATCCATGTTATTCAAGTTTTTCTAAGCCACCCATTGTTTGTAGTGGTACGGTTAATTTGGCCATCTAGTTAGAATTGACCTCAGCAATGTCTACGTTTTTTGACCTTCGCCATACTTATCGTAATGTGAACTAGACGATTGTGAGTAATAGATCTTCCGCGCTTTTGTCCAAAAGCGTGCTGCGTGTCTCCTTAAAACCTACAGTTTATGCTAATGCTAAAAAGGTAGGCCATGGTGATTAGCGAGACGACCGTCCGCCCCATGGACGGGGCGGTCGAGCATCCAAGGATGATGAGATGGACACCTCTTGTGAAGTAGGCGTCATTTACGCCATATTGAATTTGCACGTTCAATAACAACAAAAGGTGTCCAAAATGAAAGTTACACTAATAGGAATTGATCTCGCAAAAAATATCTTCCAAGTATGTGGAGTTAATCAAGCAGGCAAGAGTGTTTTTAACCGTTCGATTAAACGTGCTCAGCTCCTGACTTTTCTGCGTACTTACCCTGATGCCACTATTGCGATGGAAGCCTGCAGTGGCTCTAGCTATTGGGGCAGAGAGTTACTTTCTCTCGGGCATGACGTCAAACTGATCCCGCCTCAGCATGTTAAGCCATTTGTCAAAGGCAATAAGAACGATCGCAATGATGCCTTCGCTATCTGTGAGGCAGCGCAGAGACCGAACCTGATTTTCGTCCAGCCGAGAACCTTAGCGCAGGTTGATATCATCATTACCCACAGAATTCGCGAGCGCCGGATCAGAATACGCACTGCACTAACCAATCAAATCAGAGGCTTACTAAGTGAATATGGAATAGCCCTCCCTAAAGGACGTAATCCATTGAATCTTTTGCTGCCGGAATTACTTGAGGATGCCAGTAATCAACTCACTACGATTGCACGCCAATACATGCGTGAGCTGATGGAAGAGTTGCGTGCGATCAACGTTGCAATAGGTTCGCTGGAAAAAGACATCAAACTGCAGGCAAGAACGCACCCAGATGCCAAGCGACTGATGGGTATAAGAGGCGTTGCAGAAATCATTGCCACTGCCGCGGTGTCATTTGCCGGAGATGGCTCTGGCTATCATGGTGCTCGGCATTTTTCTGCAAATTTAGGACTGGTTCCTAAAGAGTTTTCCAGTGGGGGAAAACAAAAATTGGGCGGCATAACCAAACGAGGTAACAGCTATCTGCGGCGGCAACTGATCCAGGGAGCTTGGTCGATTATTCGTTATGCAAGTAAGAGTAATGACAGGATCTCCGTATGGGCCTTAAAGGTGATTGAGCGGCGAGGTAAACAGAAAGCGGCAGTAGCAATTGCAAACAAATTGGCACGGATCATCTGGGCTATGCTGTTTCATCGCAGCGAATATCGGCCTTGTTAATATGTAAAAATCGAGTATTAAACTCACCTCAAAACACAACTACAGATAATGAAGTAACAGGTAATACCGGCCTTTGCAGATGCCGAGAGAGTACAAGGAGCATATGACTCCGAAAGGACGATAAGCAGCAAAGGCGCGGTTCTCATTAAGGCCAGAGAACAAAGATTCTCACAAACAGGTCGGATATACGTACGCAGTATTACTTTCTGTTACTCAAAAAGTGGTTGATCTATTCGAGGTGTCCATATACGGACTAGCTGCGAGTCGGTGAGTGAACACCATGGCAAGCCTGTATTAATGAATATCAGCAAATGCTCACAACTCAAGTTACAGTTCCCCCTGCACGACTTCCAACACATTTCCATCTACTTTCAACATCCACCCAACAAAAATGCTCAATAACTTTATTTAACGATAACCTTCCGCCTTTCACAAAAACGCATAAATATTCTCATTTAATTCAAATTGGCTGTTGCAAAGGCTCATAAAAGCGGTTAGTTTAAATCCACTTATACGGATAGACGTCCGTAACAACGCATTCAAGGCTTAACTGTATTTCGACTGCACTTTATTTCGAACAGTTGGGCCAATAACGTTAAATACCGAGAGAGTAAAATGAGCACACTACTGAACGCTATCCACCACCATCACCACCATATGCGGTAGCCTTCGGACGCTCACTGCCGGAGGACTATATCCTTCTGGCGGACTGATTCAAGATGATCATAAACCCCTGGAAGGAATTCCGGGGGTTTTTGCATTTAGGCATTAATTTCGGTTTTAATTTAAATAAAAAACTTTTAGATATTTAATAAATTATCAATACGTTAGCTAGATTTCTTAGCTAGGGCCCATTGAATGGCAGTGCGTATTAAACCGATTAAACAACACTTTTTGAATCTTTTAATTTTGATACTTTTGAGCGAGATAACACTATGACTGAATCGAACCGTTTACGCATCGCCATCCAAAAATCTGGCCGTCTTTCTACTGACTCTCAGCAACTGCTAAAAAGCTGTGGTGTTAAATTTTCCATTAATGAACAACGCCTTATCGCTCATGCTGACAATATGCCTATCGATTTACTGCGCGTTCGTGATGACGATATCCCAGGTCTAGTGATGGACGGCGTAGTCGATATGGGGATCATAGGTGAAAACGTGCTCGAAGAAGAACAAATCGAGCGTCAAACTCTGAACAAACCCGCAGATTGTCTCAAACTGCGTCAGTTAGATTTCGGATCATGTCGCCTTTCGTTAGCCGTACCAACAGAATTCAGTTACGCCGATGCCTCCTCGTTAGAAGGATTACGCATCGCCACTTCTTATCCGAACCTTCTGCGCCGTTTTATGCAACAAAAAGGCATAACTTATCGCGACTGTATGTTAAAAGGCTCGGTTGAAGTCGCCCCGCGTGCCGGCCTTGCCGATGGGATTTGTGATCTTGTGTCGACGGGCGCCACCTTAGAGGCCAACGGTTTATACGAAACCGAAGTGATTTACCGCTCTATGGCCTGCATCATTCAATCGACCCAAACTCAATCGCCGACTAAACAAGCACTCATCGACAAAATTCTGTCCCGCGTCAACGGCGTTATCCGCGCCCGTGAGAGCAAATACATACTGCTACACGCGCCAACCGAAACCTTAGATCAAATCGTCGCCCTACTGCCCGGCGCGGAAAACCCAACCGTATTGCCATTAAATGATGATACTAACCGCGTTGCTATCCACGCCGTCAGTACCGAAGATTTGTTCTGGGATACCATGGAACAGTTGACCGCACTCGGTGCCAGCTCGATTCTGGTAATGCCAATCGAAAAAATGATGGGGTAATGTATGGAAATCCTAACTTGGTCAACCTTATCAACCGCCGAGCAAAAAACGGCGCTGAAACGCTCACCTTTAATTGGTGACAGCGGCTTAGAGCAAAGCGTTCGCGCCATTATCGATGCGGTGGCAACGCGGGGTGATGCCGCCATTGCCGAATTTAATCAAAAGTTTGATGGCTTCAATAGCGCGACCATAGATGTAAATGGACAAGGTAGTGATGAGCTGCGTCTGAGTGAAACCGACATTACTGCGGCAAGCGCACGGGTATCGCCAGAGCTGAAAGCTGCGATATCCAAAGCCATGGCGAACATAGACGTATTTCACAGCGCCCAGCAATTTCGCCCGATTGATATGGAAACCGAGGCGGGAGTACGCTGCGAGCTACGTAGCGAACCGATTGAAAAAGTGGGTTTATATATCCCTGGTGGTAGTGCGCCATTAATTTCTACCGTGATGATGCTCGCCCTGCCCGCCAAGATCGCAGGCTGCGAACAAAGAGTATTAGTCAGCCCACCGCCCATCAACGATGCCATTATCTATGCCGCCAATGCTTGTGGGATCACTGAAATTTATCAAGTAGGCGGCGCGCAGGCCATTGCGGCACTGGCCTTCGGCACAGAAACGATTCCCGCGGTCGATAAGATTTTTGGCCCAGGTAATCGCTACGTGACAGAAGCTAAACGCTTAGTGTCACAGGATGGTCGCTGCACTGTGTGTATCGATATGCCAGCCGGTCCTTCTGAAGTGTTAGTGATTGCCGATAGCGACGCCAATTGCGAATTTATCGCCGCCGATTTGCTTTCGCAAGCGGAGCACGGCCCAGATTCACAAGTGATTTTAGTGACAGATTCGCAAGCTATCGCCGATGGCGTCAATGACGCGCTGACAAGACAACTCGCCGCGCTGCCGCGTTGTGATATAGCTACAACGGCACTACTGAGCAGTCGTACTTTTGTTGTGGACGATATGATGCAAGCCGCGCAGGTTTCGAATCAATATGGGCCTGAGCACTTGATCATTCAAACGCGCTTTCCCCGTGAGGTACTGAAAAACATTCGCGCGGCGGGCTCGGTATTTTTAGGCGCTTATACACCTGAATCTATTGGTGATTATGCCAGTGGCACCAACCACGTGCTGCCGACCTACGGTTATAGCCGCGCCGTGTCGAGCCTGTCATTAGCCGATTTTAGCCGCCGCTTTACCGTGCAGGAACTCAGCGCTAAGGGCTTAATCGGATTGGGGCAAGCGGTCATGACGTTAGCCAGTAACGAATTGCTCGATGCGCACAAAAATGCCGTCGCTATTCGTCTAGCTAGCCTAGAGAAATGACCCGCCTAGATCTTAAGTGATTAGCACTTAAGTTTATAAAAATAGAGCTGAGTGAAGAAAATGAACCAAGTGAGCAGCATGGAAAAGACAGCAGAACCCGCAGCATTAACGGCATCAAAGCTAGCATCATCAACGTTAGCGCAATCGACGCCGCTAACGTTAGCCGAGCGCTTAGCGCGCCCTGAGTTACTGGATTTAACGCCCTACCAGAGTGCCCGCAGACTGGGCGGTCGTGGTGATATTTGGATCAATGCCAACGAATCACCCTTCAATAATGTCGATACCGCAGCGCTCGATTTATCGAAATTAAATCGTTACCCAGAATGCCAACCGCCGCAGCTTATCAATGCCTACAGCGAATACAGCGGCGTGAGCGCCAGCAAGATAGTTGCCAGCCGCGGCGCCGATGAAGCGATTGAACTGTTAATTCGCGCCTTTTGTATTCCAGGCGTCGACAGCATCGCCTGCTTTGGCCCGACGTACGGCATGTATGCCATCAGTGCGAACACCTTTAATGTGGGCGTTAAAGCGTTAAATCTCAGTGCAGAATATGGCTTGCCGACAAGCTATGCCGAGGACGTTCGCGGCGCAAAACTGGTGTTTATCTGCAATCCCAATAATCCGACCGGGACTGTGATCGACAAAGCCATTATCGAGCAAGCAATCAAAGCCCTGCCCGACGCGCTTGTGGTGATCGATGAGGCCTATATTGAGTTTTGCCCCGAATACAGTGTGGCGGATTTGCTGGAAAGCTATCCGAATCTGGTGGTACTGCGCACCCTGTCAAAAGCCTTTGCTCTCGCCGGAGCACGCTGTGGTTTTATGCTGGCAAATGAGGCCGTAGTCGACATCATTATACGCGTAATTGCGCCCTATCCTGTGCCGCTACCCGTGAGTGAAATCGCCACCCAAGCGCTATCAAGCGCTGGCGTTGCGCGGATGAAAGTGCAAGTTGCACAATTAAATGAGCAAGGCGCCAGGCTCACCGCGGCGATCAGCGCTTATTGTTCAAAATCGAATAGTTCAGATTCGCGCGCCCGCGTGCTTAAGCCTAACGGCAATTATGTGCTGGCTGAATTTGATGATGTCGCCAAGGTCGCGGCGTTACTGCAAGGCAGCGGCGTTGTCGCCCGCGCCTACAAAGACCCAAGGCTTGCCAAGGCTATCCGCTTTAGCTTTAGTTCAAAGGCGGATACCGATGTGTTAGTGAATTTATTTGAATCGCAACACACTGAGCAGTCACCAGAAACGAATAATAAGTAACTGAACATAAAAACTAATAAAACCAATAAAAAGCGAATGCAACGCTGAAAGTTAAATCAGCTTAAGCATTAGCTAAACGAATTGAATTTAAAGGTAGAGCCATGAACCCACAATTTGTCCCGAACGTTGCACAAAAAATTCTGTTTATCGACCGCGATGGCACCTTGATTGAAGAGCCCATCACCGACAAACAGGTCGATAGTCTAGCGAAATTAGTGTTCGAGCCACAGGTGATCCCAGCTTTGCTACGTCTGCAAAAGGCAGGATTTCGTTTAGTCATGGTCAGCAATCAAGACGGCCTTGGCACACCGTCTTTCCCGCAGGAAGATTTCGATGCGCCCCACAATATGATGATGCAAATCCTCAAAAGCCAAGGGGTGAACTTCGAAGATGTGGTGATTTGCCCACACTTTAACGATGAAAATTGCAGCTGCCGTAAACCTAAGCTTGGGCTAGTAAAAGACTACCTCACCCAAGGCTGCATCAATTTCACCCAATCAGCTGTAATTGGTGATCGCGAAACCGATGTGGAACTCGGCAATGCCATGGGCATTAAAAGCCTGAAATATCAACGCGAAACTTTGGGCTGGAATGCCATCGCCGATGCGCTGCTCAATAAAGGCCGCACAGCCACGGTCGTACGTACCACCAAAGAAACCGACATTCGTGTGACTGTTGATCTCGACAGCCCCGTTAAAGGCAACATCGACACAGGCATTGGCTTTTTCGACCACATGCTCGATCAAATTGCTACCCACGGTAATTTTAGAATGGATGTGAAAGTCGATGGCGATCTGGAAATCGACGATCACCACAGCATCGAAGACACTGCGCTGGCCATAGGGGATGCCCTGCGCCAAGCGCTCGGTGACAAACGCGGCATTGCCCGTTTCGGCTTTAGCCTGCCGATGGACGAAGCCAAGGGCGAATGTCTGCTGGATATCTCTGGTCGTCCTTTTATCAAATTCTCGGCCAATTTTGAGCGTGAGCATGTGGGCGAAATGGCCACTGAAATGGTGCCGCACTTCTTCCGATCCTTTGCCGATGGCCTGCGCTGTACGCTGCATGTGTCAACCGAAGGCGATAACGATCACCACAAGGTTGAAGCCCTGTTTAAAGTGCTCGGCCGCGCGCTACGCCAAGCAGTTAAAGTTGAAGGCGATATTCTGCCATCGAGCAAAGGCGTGCTTTAAGGCATCAGCATAAATGGTTTAAGAGGTTAGGATGCAACAAGACACTCTATTAACAGCTGGCCAGCAATTAACAGCAAATGCATCACCAGATGCTGAAACCGTCATCATAGACACGGGCTGTGCCAACTTAAACTCAGTACGTTTCGCCTTCGAGCGTTTAGGCGTTAAGGTATTGGTCACAGACGATAAAGCCAAAATCAAAGCGGCAAAACGTGTGGTACTGCCGGGTGTGGGCACGGCGGGTGCCGCCATGGCGTCCTTACATGAAAAAGGCTTGGTCGAACTCATTCAAGGCCTGACTCAACCTGTGCTGGGTGTGTGCCTTGGCATGCAAATGTTGGCGGCAATTTCTAAGGAGCGCGGCGGAAAAGGTCAAGATTGCGAGTGCTTAGGCATAATCCCGACCGACATTTGCGAGCTGGATACGCAGTTACTCAAAGCTGAAGGCTTGCCTTTGCCGCACATGGGCTGGAATCAACTAAAGCTCACGACCAACTCACAAGGCGCCAACAGCCCTAGCGTTCATCCGCTGTTTGCGGGTATTGAAGATGGCAGTTATGTGTATTTCGTCCACAGTTACCGCGCGCCGCTGAGTGAATTTACCTTAGCCGAATGTTCCTATGGTGAAGGTTTTAGCGCCGCCATTGGCAAAGGCAACTTTATGGGCGTGCAGTTCCACCCCGAAAAAAGTGCCACCGTGGGCGCGCAAATTCTGCGTAACTTTTTACAGATGGATGAAGCGCTGATGGACAAGTTGGCGCAGGAAAGACTGACCAATGAATAAATTACTCATTAAGAAACTAGTTATTAATAAATTAGTTATAAACAAATTAGTCGAGGATGTGAGCTTATGATTATTCCTGCGATTGATTTAATTGATGGCAATGTCGTCCGCCTTTATCAAGGCGATTATGGCCAGCAGACCACCTTTGATTTAAGTCCTTTGGCGCAGCTGCAATCCTACGAGGCACAAGGCGCTAAGTGGTTGCATATCGTTGATTTAACGGGTGCGAAAGATCCCGCGAAACGCCAAACTCGCCTTATCAGTGAATTAGTGGCGGGACTTAACGCCAATATTCAAGTGGGCGGCGGCATTCGTACTGAAGAGCAAGTCACTGAATTATTAGATATCGGCGTAAAACGTGTGGTGATTGGCTCACTGGCGGTGAAAGAACCTGAGTTAGTTAAACAATGGTTTATCAAATACGGCAGCGAAGCGATTTGCCTCGCACTCGATGTCAATATCAACCAGAGCGGCGAGAAAATGGTCGCCGTATCCGGTTGGCAAAGTGGTGGCGGTAAGAGTTTAGAATCCCTCGTAGAAACCTTTAGCGCGGTCGGCTTAAAGCATGCGCTAGTGACTGACATTAGCCGTGACGGGACGCTAACGGGCGCAAATACCGCGCTTTATCAAGAAATTGCAGCTAGCTTCCCCGACATCGCTTGGCAAGCCTCCGGCGGTATTGCAACTCTTGATGATGTGAGCGCCGTGCGTGACAGCGGCGCTGCGGGCATCATTATTGGTAAAGCCTTGCTTATCAATCAGTTTAACGTGGTGGAGGCAATCCAATGCTGGCCAAACGATTAGTCCCCTGTTTAGATGTGAAAGACGGTAAAGTAGTGAAAGGCGTGCAGTTTCGTAACCACGAAATTGTCGGCGATATCGTCCCCTTAGCCGCGCGTTATGCCGAAGAAGGCGCCGATGAGCTAGTGTTTTATGACATTACCGCCAGCGCCCACGAACGTGTGGTCGATAAATCGTGGGTGAGCCGCGTGGCGGAGCAGATTGATATTCCCTTCTGCGTGGCCGGTGGCATTAAAACCATTAGCCAAGCCCGTGAATTATTAGCCTTTGGTGCGGATAAGATTTCGATTAACTCGCCCGCCTTAACCGATCCGAGTTTGATCTCACGCCTGCAGGACGAGTTCGGCCGCCAATGTATCGTTATTGGTATCGACTCCTTTTTCGATGCCACCAGCAACAGCTATAAGGTAAAGCAATTTACCGGCGATGAAGCGGCAACTAAGGATACGCAGTGGTTCACCCAAGACTGGGTTGAAGAAGTACAGAAACGAGGTTGTGGTGAAATCGTGCTCAATGTGATGAACCAAGATGGCGTGCGCGGCGGCTATGATATCAAGCAGTTAAGTCTTGTTCGTGCCATCTGCGACGTGCCGTTAATTGCCTCTGGCGGTGCTGGGACTATGGCGCATTTTCGCGATGTATTTATTGAAGCTAAGGTTGATGCGGCGCTGGCAGCGAGCGTATTCCACAAGGCGATTATCAACATAGGTGAATTAAAAGCCTATTTAGCGGCCGAAGGTATCGCGATTAGACGCTAGAGCGGTTCTAGGTTCTAGGTTCTAGGTTCTAGGTTCTAGGTTCTAGGTTCTAGGTTCTAGGTTCTACAAACAGATTAAGAGTGAATACTATGTCAACGCAAACAAACACTAAGTCGGATTTTAGCCCTGTTCAAGTTAATGAGCTGGATTGGAACAAACAGGATGGGCTCATTCCTGCCGTTATCCAAAATCATTTATCGGGCAAGGTATTGATGCTCGGTTATATGGATAAGGCCGCGCTGGAAAAAACCTTGAGTACAGGTGATGTCACCTTTTTCAGCCGCTCAAAACAGCGCTTGTGGACCAAGGGGGAAACCTCGGGGAATACGCTAAGGTTGGTCGCTATCGATAAGGACTGCGACAACGACAGCCTGTTAGTGCAAGTGATCCCCAACGGCCCAACCTGCCACAAAGGCACCGAAAGTTGCTGGTTAGATGACAATGCGCACCCTTTCTTGAACAACCTCGCCAGCCTTATCACCTCGCGTAAAGGACAAAGTGCCGATTCCAGTTACACGGCCTCTTTGTTTGCGCGCGGCACAAAACGTATCGCCCAAAAGGTCGGGGAAGAAGGTCTTGAAACCGCCCTTGCCGCCGCGACCCACGATAAGGAAGAGCTGGTTAACGAAGCCTCAGATCTTATCTATCACTTGCTGGTATTGCTTGAAGATCAACATTTAAGCTTCAGTGACATCACAGCAAACTTGCTGGCAAGACATGAAAAGGCGCTGCAGAGCAAAGCATAATCTGCTTACTGATTCTGATTTCACACAAGTCACTGACATCTAAAAATGTCGCACACTTAAGCCAAGTCTGCGGCATTTTTTATCGCGCGATTCCCTCAAGTGCCATTGCCGCAATGTGATCAATGAATATCTTGCGCCTTAATCCTGTGACAAAAAATAATCAAAATACTTTTGTAATGGTTGACAAGTACACTTCAGTTCCCTATGGTAACCTCCGTTGCCGTTAGGTTATTAAGGCAAAGCATCAAAACACTTATCCGTTTTTACTCAACACACGCTAAGGCAAGTTTTATGTGTTTCACAGCATTTTATACTCCCTATCTGTAGCCGCAATGGCATAGATAGGCTCCCTCGCCTGACCTTCCATTGTGGCCATATCCTTTCGGATCCGCTGAGCGCCACTGTCTCATTTGCTTAAATCATTTTGTGCTTGAATCGCATCAAAATCCTTTAAGGCAGTTGCTTTAGGATCAAGTCTTTATCTCTTTTTCTTGTAACACGCTTTTGAGATCATGTTATGACACAGAATAAAATTTTCGGCAGTTTACTGCTTATCGCCGGCACCACAATCGGCGCGGGCATGTTGGCTTTGCCTATCGCTTCGGCGGGACTCGGTTTTGGCACGTCATCCGCCATTATGCTCATCCTATGGGCGCTGATGGCCTACACGGCACTGCTAATGGTGGAGATCCACCAATTCGCCCCCAGCGATGCCAGCCTTAATCACTTAGCGCAACACTTATTGGGTCGTAAGGGCCAGTTGATCGCCAATAGCGCCTTGATGTTTTTACTGTACGCCCTCTGCGCCGCCTACATTGCTGGCGGCGGCGAGCAAGTGAACCAAAAACTGAGCACTTGGCTAGGACTAAATTTGCCACCGCAGGCGGGTGCAATCCTATTCACCCTGCTGGTTGGCGCCATTGTGGGCATGGGAACCCACTGTGTGGATCTCATCAATCGCGGTTTATTTGCCCTTAAGCTATTGGCATTATTGCTTATGTTGGCATTGTTACTGCCGCAGGTTGAAAGCCCACATTTGCTCGAACTCCCGCTCAACCAAGGCCTAATTATCACGGCTATTCCGGTGATTTTTACCTCCTTTGGTTTTCACGGTTCGATTCCCTCAGTGGTGCGCTACTTGGGCGTTGAAGTCAAAGCCCTGCGAAGGATCATGTTGTTTGGCTCGGCTTTGCCATTAGTTATTTACCTTTTGTGGCAACTGGGCAGTCAAGGCGTATTGAACCAAAATCAATTGCTCGAAAACCAGAGTTTATCAAGCTTTATCAATCAACTGGCAAGTGTGCTGCACAGTGAATACTTAAGTAGCGCTATTAGTCTATTTGCCGACCTCGCCCTTGCGACTTCGTTTTTAGGGGTGAGTTTAGGTTTGTTCGATTTTATGGCCTCAAGCTTAAGGCAAGAAGATAATACAACAGGTCGCAGCTTAACCGCGGCTATCACCTTTTTACCGCCCTTAGGTTTTGCCCTCTTCTACCCTCAAGGTTTTATCACAGCGCTGGGTTACGCGGCGATTGCGCTGGTGATCCTCGCCATCTTTTTACCTGTGGCCATGGTGTGGACACAACGCCAGATGCGAGACGCTGCCAATATGCCGATGGGTTATCGGGTCGCGGGCGGCAAGTTAGCCTTAATGCTCGCCACACTTTGCGGAATTGTGGTGATCGCCGCCCAGATATTTAGCTAGCCGCAATTCACTCACCAAGAGTAAGTTAACTAAAAGTTAGCTAGCTCGAATAAAAGATTAAGTACAAGAGCCTGTAAAACCTCAACTATTGACATCAGGCTCTTGTCTATTCAATGATCCTTTCACATTAGTCAGCTAAGCCCTTGAGTGTTAAACTGCCTCAGGTGCTCGTGCGTGATATAAGAGCTCCGATGTAGCCGCTCCGAAGTAAAAGTGCCGATGAAATATACACATTCGTGTATTTGTGCACTTCTAAGGCACGAGTTTGATCAGGGCTCAGTCAATAAAGGATAAATATCAAACCCAATGCCAATCCACAACAAGCCAAGCCGTGGCAATGCCTCTGATAGCAAGGCACTTCAGCACGAGGCAACGCAGATATCTGCTGGCCCTCGCAGTGGTGCTTTAGGTTTTGGAACGGATACTCATGTTGCTGCGCAAAATCGCCGTAAATTCCCCCTAAAAAAAACCTTATTGGCGACCAGCTTAACGGGCATCTTGGCGGGCGTGGCGTTAACCGTTTGGATTGTAAATACCCAGGCTGAACAACTCATCATACGGGCGGCAAATTTTGCCCTCACAGGTATGGACAGCGAACTGATTGACATTGAATTAGAGCAAAGTCAGTTAGAACATTGGCGAATTACCTCTGCCAATCTGAGGGTGCATGATAGCCATATCAAGCTTAATGATTTGAATATTCAGCTAAAACTTGACTGGCCACAGAGTTTTGCCGAACTTAAACAGTTCAGCCAAGCCTCTTACCTCACTCAAAAAATCACCCAAATATCCACAGGTGATATTGAAGTCGAGTTAGGGCAATCACTGTTTTTACCCAATCGGAATGCCATCGATGAACAAGGCCCCGCATTGGCCTTAGATATCAAATCACTACCACTCATCGATATCGGAAAAACCAGCCTTATTCTCAACTCCCACCATCTCAACACCCATAATGATTTACCCGCCTATCGTTTGGTAATGGATAAGTTGAGCCTTAACGGCGCAGGGGAAATCAACAGCGAGTTTAGCCATGCAGGCGAAAGCATCGCCATACTTAAAGCCACACTCGAAACCAACAAATGGCAACTCATGAGTCAAATCCAGCTCGCGCCGCTGCTTGCAAGCTTGCATCAAATCAGCCTAAGGCAAGCGCAGGACAGTGTACTGAGTCCGTTAACGGAACTTGATAAAGAGTGGCAAGCGTTAGCGATTGATTTACAAGGCCAATTGATATCCAACAGCAGTATCACATTAACCTCAGGCGAGCTTATCAGTGAGCATCAGTTAATCGAGCCAAAGCTGACCTTTAATCAGTTGGCTGCGCTGCAACTTGCACCTAAACCCGAGCTTGCGCCAAAACCTGAGCTCGCATTTAAGATTGCTGGACATTTAGCCGAACTTGACCTAAAACTAGAGCCCTTTAGCTTAGCGCTGAGTCCAAATACAGAGCAGCAACAACGACTGATGCAGCTACTCGATAAGTCGCTGGCTAAGCCTTTAACTCAGCCTTCGTCTCAATCTTTAACACAGCCAGCAGCCAAGCCTGCTTCGGAGCAAGTGCCTGATCCGTTAGCGAGTCAAATCGCTAAGCTGCTATCGGGGCTCAAAAGTACAGATACACCAGTGGGAATCGCACTGACATTACCTGAAGCCCTGCATTACCCGCTGACTCAAATTCCGCAAGATGTGCACTTGGCTAATCCCCTTGCGATTAAACTTCCTCGAGTGAAGCTTAAAACCTTAGGCAGTAAGCTCGATACCCAAGTCGATTTGGCCAATGTTGAAATCACAAAATCAACCGAAGCACTGTCCTTCAAAACAGATTGGCGCCTTAGTACGAAGCAAACAAGCTCAATGCAATTATCTGAATTGTGGACAAATCCGCCGCAGGATTTTAGCTGGAATAATAGTCAGTTAACGACAGCAGGCACATTTAACTTAGTTCAGACGCCAAGTTCAACCGATTGGCAATTTATCACTGCCGCTACCAAATCGACTGAACTGACTCAATCAACAAAACAAAATACTGGCAACACGCTACAGTTCGCCGTGGGTGAGCTTAAGCGTATTAGCATGCAAAATAAAAATGCGGCTAAACATGCAGAGTTTAGCCTTGGTAGTATCGCGATAAATGCCCTCGCGCCGCTGAACATAAGCTCGCAGAAAAGCACTCATACTCAGAGTTCTGGTATTCAAAACGCTAGCATTCAGAAAGCCAGTCCAGCGCAAAGCTCAGTGCCCACATCTGATACCGCAAACAGGTTAACCCTTGCCATACCGCCTTTAAACTTAGCACTGGAGCAACTGTATTTTTCGCAGACCAAACAGACTTTAGTGACAGATGATGTAGTCACTGAGGCTAATGCGGATAAAAATGCTAGCACTAGCATCATAACGAAAACCGATATGAATGCGGGCAGTTTCTCGATTGCATTACAAAAAGCCATGTCATTTGAGCTTAAACCCGATATCGAAGCGCTGTTCGACTCACTACGCGCTACCACTTGGCGTAATCAACTCGCATGGCAAGCAAGTCAGCTTAATATCGAAAAACAGCTCAGCAGCAAAGGCCGCAGCCGCAAAGAAACCGTACTCAAGCTGGACAAGTTAACGCTGGCACAAAGCTTAGATTGGAAAAATAATACGCTCTTTGGTGATGAGCACTGGCAAGTGGGCACAGTTGAACTGCAAAGCCAACATAAGCTGAATCTTGCCACCGCGAACAATCCCTTAGTGTTAACGGGCCAATGGATAGTCAACACTAGCATGACCGAGGCGCTAGCCTTGCTCAATCAAACCCAACCCTTACCATCTGAGCTTAATGTCACAGGTAATAACCAATTACAGGCGCAGTTTAACCTAACGCAAAGGCGCGATCAGACCCAATTTGCCATGCAAATAACTCAATCGATGACTGAACTTGAAGGCTTTTACAAAGACATCATTTTTGAGGGGGGGAAACTGCAAGCGCAATGTGAGTTCACTTGGGGGCAATCTTATAAAAAAGAGTCTCATAACAAGCCACAGGATAAAGGCTATTTTAGCAGCCTCAGTAAGCTCAATTGCCCGCAGACGCTGATGACCTTTAACTTATTTGATCCAGGCTTCCCACTGACCGATATCGAAGTGGAAGCCGATATCGCCCTTGGCAAAGATGCCGAGAAATTGCCCGACAATTGGATACAACAACTCACAGGCTTAAGTGACACCGATGTTTCCATGACCGCCAAAGGCAAAGTGCTCAGCGGCCAGTTTCTGCTGCCAGAATTTAATCTTAAATTGCAGGATAAATCCCATGCCTATCTGTTACTGCAGGCCATGAGTCTAGAAGAGGTCCTGCGCATTCAACCACAAATTGGCATCTATGCCGACGGCATATTCGATGGCGTGTTGCCCGTCGATTTAATCAACGGCAAAGTGTCGATCACTGGCGGGCAATTAGCCGCGCGCGCACCCGGCGGCCTCATCGCTATCTCGGGCAACCCCGCCGTTGAGCAGATGCGCCAATCCCAACCGTATCTAGACTTTGTCTTTTCGACGTTAGAACACTTACAATACAGCCAATTATCAAGCAGCTTTGATATGGACCAAGCCGGTGATGCTAAACTACTCGTCGAAGTAAAAGGCCGCGGTGAAGGGATTGAACGCCCTATCCACTTGAATTACTCCCACGAAGAGAACATGCTGCAATTATTTAGAAGTCTGCAAATTGGTAATGACTTGCAGGACAGAATCGAAAAATCAGTGAAGTAACAAGGAAACCTCAGTGAAGATAATTCAATTACAGCAAATTAGCATAGGTACCCGAAGCGCGCTTATCGCATTGGTAGCCCTAGCCTCATTGCAGGGCTGTACGCCCACAGTCAAAATAGAACCGCCAGATAAACCTATCGTTATCAATCTCAATGTGAAAATTGAACATGAGATACGGATCAAAGTAGATAAGGAATTAGACCAACTCCTGTCAGACGATAAGCTGTTCTAATTAAATAAGAATTGAGGAATCACCATGAAATCAATCCGACTAAAAACAAAGTTATTATTGCTATTAACCCTCAGCGTCTTAAGCCTAAGCGCCTTTGCTATGTCACTTCAAGAAGCTAAATCACAGGGCTATTTAGGCGAACAAGCCAACGGCTACTTAGGATTAGTGCAAGCCAATCCCGAAGCCAAAGCCGTGATGGACGACGTAAATAACAAACGTCGCGCCCACTACGAAACCATCGCTAAGAAGAACAAACTCTCCCCAGCCGACGTTGCTAAACTTGCTGGCGAAAAAGCCATAGCCGCCACAGATAAAGGCAACTATGTGCAAGATGCCAAAGGCAAATGGATTAAAAAATAGTCCGCTTTCTAAGGCTCTAGCGCGTAAAAGCAAAGCGAATAGACATAAACAAAACGCCTGCAGTAGCAGGCGTTTTTGTTGATGGAGTTTAATTAAGCACACTTATTCCAGTGACACGCCGTCCTGTTACCTAGTAAGAAGTATCCCTATAGGCTCGACCGTGACATCCATGTCACGGATGGTCACTTCCATGACTGTGCTTAATCTCATCAACCCCGGCGTATACTGGGTAACCAAATTTAACAATGGGTGCTATTAAATTATTAACTAAATTACGTAATTGTGTTACTAAAAAATCGATTGCTATTGTAATAATTACTCTGCTGACAATGCTTCAATTTGTTGCAACCATGTATTAAATAACTCACATTTTCCGCGCATAGCTTCAAGGCCAACATCTAGTGCCGCCAAAGTTCCCATCAGTGGTTTTTCGTAATTATCAATTAAACTTATAATACGCTTACTCGGTGCTGTTTGCGGGCTGTTGTTGATGTGTTCAGGTGAAGCGAACTTATCAGCGATAGCTTGAAAGGATGCAACTAAATCTGGTTTATCCATGCCTAAAGCCATTTTCTCGGGATCGCTGAATAACAAACCTTCGAACTCATACATTTGTACAAAAGGAATAAAGCGGCGCATCACATCAGTACCTAATGTCTCGGTAAGCTTTGCAACCAATTCTTTCTGCAACGATTCAGCCTTATCCGTAATAGCAGCATTAACAGCTAAAGCTTTTTTACCCGGGAATGATTCGGGTAACCCATAGAAATCAAAAAATGTGGTGCAATAGCAGTTTTTATCCGCAGTAAGTCGATTTCGGATATCGGGCAAAAGACGTTCAAATTTGAAGTTACCGCCTTTATGCCCAGGTTTACCTATTAAAGCAGGCCTAAGGTAAATACCTTTATTAGCAAAAGGTTCAACAAGTAAATTATTAACAAAGGCTTCTTCAGTTTGCCCTTCACAAATGACATGAACAATGATCATTTTGACGGCCTCCCGCCTAAAATATTTTTCTCCCAAAGTTCACCAACTGAATAATCCTCAAGCCAAAACTTAAATTCATCTTCCTCTAAACGTTTAAAGTTAGAAGCACCATTTTCTCTTTCTACAACAATAAGATCATCGATTTCAAACTCATTCAGCAAAGGTACTGATTGTGTCGAAACAATCACTTGCATACGCAGTGAAGCCGATCGTAATAATGCTCCAAGTAAAGTAATAGCGTACGGGTGTAATCCAAGCTCAGGCTCGTCAATAATAATGGTAGAAGGAGGTTTGGGTTGTAGCAACGCTGTTACTAAGCAAATAAAACGGATTGAACCATCAGACAACTGACTAGGCCATAACGCATAATCACTATCTGTTTGTGTCCATAATAAACGAACTTGTTCTTCACCAGTTTCTAACTGAGTTGGCTTTAACACAAAATCGTTGAAAAATGGTATCGCTAGCTTAACAGTCTTACGAATTTGACTATATACCTCGGACTCTTCATTTTTTAAACGATATAAATACGCTGCTAAATTTGAAGCATCATTACGTAAATACTCGTTATCGTGTACAGAGGATAACCGCTTTACTCCTGCCGTATCGCTAGTGTCGTGAAAATGGTACACACGCCAACTCGAAATTGAACTATAACAATAATCAGCTTCTGAAAATTTACTGCTTTTTTCATATTTAAATTTTAGCTTTGCTTCATTATGACCAGAACCCAGAGAAATCCACTTATCACCAAAATAAGGCCCTTTAAAATAGAGTGATTCTTGCGCAAAAGTAAAACCACCATCTACTGTTGGTTCTAAAAGAAACTTATAACCATTAATACCAAAGGTCACAAGAGATCCAAATTTTTCAGTTTCTTTTATGCCAAAGCTTAAAATTCGATCTGCTCCGCCCTGTTTTTTACTCCATACCTGTAAACGCCCGTCGAGCATCTCACCAAGCAAGCGGAAATATGAAACAAAGTTACTTTTACCAACACCATTAGCGCCAATTAGGACGTTTAAGCTATTTAATCTTAGCTTTTCCATCGAACGTATCGATTTAAAACCGACAATACTCAATTCCTTGATGGGGTTTACTGTACCCATTTTACACCCTCTTTTAGCTTTCTCTGGCTACACACTTTTCTGCTGACGTTAATTGGTAATCGTTGATACGATCGCCTTATTCGGTCCAAACAATAACAGACACTTTACCACGGCTAGCGCATTTTAATCCCCAAAAAATATAGGCACTCCCAACTCTTTTTGCTTTTAGAGGTACACAAACAGCTCACCAAAACCGTTCTTACCATAGTTAAATAAAAACTCCTCCTCTTGAACCTGCAGACTACGCAAATGCTGAAAGGTGCGCCATGGTGATTGGCGAGACGACCGTCCGCCCCATGGACGGGGCGGTCGAGCATCCACGGATGGACTCGCTGCGAGTCGACGAGTGAATACCATGGCAAACCAGACTGCGTAGTGAGTTTGATACTAAAAGCAGAGCCAATAAAGAGTAATAAGACTCACAAATTATCGTTGGGTAGAATTCGAAAGGAAGGTGTTGAAGATCCACGTGACTAATTTTAGGAAAAGGCTTTCTTAGCAGAAAAGAGTACAGATAACGCACTAACGCCATGGGGATTTTAGCGAACTATCGGCAAGTGGTTAATATCAAAACCAATCGTGATGTATGGCTAATGGCAGATATTAAAAACCAATAATGGCTATTGATCTACAACTACACTATGCCGCAACCACGTGGCGCTGCGCACGTAGGGGGTGTAAGCGATTATGCATCACTTTGATGGTTTCAAACTGCACCATAGTTTTAGCACCGGATAAAACACATTCGGGCGATAATAACATCACTAAGGCCGATTGCAGGGTGTTTTCAACCACAAGCACGAGTGCCCTTTGCTTTTGGCATTTAAGCTCAAAGACTTTACCCACATCACTGTAAACACAGACATCACTGGTATCAAAAAACCATGATTTAGGCATTTGTGGTGTCAGCATAAAATGGGCTGCGGTGGCATTGAGGGCGATTTGCACAATAGCGGCATCGGACAAAGACAGTGTTTTAGGCAATCTATCGAGTAAGCTCATATAGAATTTGGCGTGCGCAATATTAAATTCCATGCTTGATAAGGCATCTGGAATGAGTAATTTTGCTTTATAAGACGTCAGAAATTCTATCTCGGAACCTAACGATACGCCTAATACACCATACGAATCGTTATATTTCCATTGCCAATCTTTTTGCGGCATTAATAACATAACGGTGACCCAATATTTGAACACTGGGACATAATAGTAGATATTTTATCCAATATCAAAATAAAAATAATAAAATACAAATTATTTAACAGTTACTTAGTCGATCTATTGTAAGATCTTAACAGCGATCTAAGGATCATTTTAGATCGCTGTTAAAGAATAAGATCTTATTTTAGATCGTTATATTAACCCTAAGATCATTATTTCAAGCGGTATGCATTCACTATTTCTTTAATTAACTTCGGACCTTGATAAATAAAACCTGAATAAATCTGTACCATAGTGGCGCCCGCATCGAATTTGGCTAAGGCATCTTCAGCGCTATTAATACCGCCCACACCTATGATCGGGATCTGCCCTTTCAAACAAATCGCCAATTGCTTAATCACTTTAGTAGACAGCTCAGTTAAGGGTTTGCCGCTTAAGCCGCCGCTTTCATTGGCGTTGGCAAGACCGCTAACACCATCACGCGTTAAAGTGGTATTGGTCGCAATTGCGCCATCAAATTTGTTTTTAATCAAAGCTTGCGCGATATTTTCAATTTCTTCGATGGTTAAATCTGGAGCAATTTTAAGCGCGATGGGCACGTATTTTTTATGCTTTTCGGCCAGCTCAAGTTGCTTAGTTTTAATTGCGCTCAATAATTCATCTAATAGATCGCCATATTGTAGCGATCGTAATCCTGGGGTATTGGGTGATGAAATATTCACCGCAATATAAGCCGCATGGAGATAAACTTTATCCATGCAGATCAAATAATCGTCTTTACCTTGTTCTACTGGCGTGTCTTTATTTTTGCCAATATTGACGCCAACCATGATATTGGTCTTTTTAGCGACCAAATTTTTGACCAAATTATCGACACCCTTATTATTAAACCCCATGCGATTAATAATACCTTTGGCAGGCTTTAATCTAAATAGACGGGGTAAATCGTTACCAGGCTGTGGTCTTGGGGTCACAGTGCCCACTTCAATATGACCAAATCCCATCGCATGAAAGGCATCAATCGATTCGCCATCCTTGTCCATACCGGCAGCAAGTCCCACTGGGTTAGGAAAGGTCAACCCCATAAAGCTGACAGGAGCGGGTGCAATCGTTTGTCCATATAGACACGTTAACGGGCTATTGGCGGTCATTTTTAAACTGCCTATAGCAAGATGGTGAGCTCGCTCAGGATCCATCTGAAACATGACTTTCTGTGCGATTTTATAAAACATGTACTTTCCTCGACCTAAAAAAAGCCCCGGCGATCGCCAGGGCTTCTGATTGTTATAATAAGTTTACTTTTGGCCTTCGCAATGAAGGATCAGAAGGTTAAGTTCACGTAGGGCGACAGAGAACTTAGCAAACTCATGGATTTGCGACGTTTTAAAGTCAGCTAGCATATGGAACCATCTTTCCAATAAGCCTTGATTTATCTCAATCCACTGAGAAATCACACTTTCGGCATCACAGGTTGCACTGCAGGTTCTTAAGACCACTGAACTCAATGCACGTTGTTGCCAATCTAACTCTTCCCTAAAGGCGGCACGAGCCAGTGCTTGCCAATGGTTCGCTACAGGTTGAGCGCTGATCTGTTCTAAGAACCAGTGCAGCTCAACGCGGGCGCCGAGTTTGAAGTAAGTTTCAGCCACTAATGCCACTGTCTTATCTTCTGTTTGCGCAATTTGGGCAATGTCTAAGGCAGAGAACAAGGTGCTCATGTTAGCCACAATCGTTGCAACAGCTTGTGGTACGTTTTCTTTGACCAAAGCATTGATCTCAGATTGGATACCTTTAGCTTCTTCTTCGACCAGATATAAATGAACATTATCTTTAATTTGTTCAAATACCGGTTTGAAGAAAGCAACGGTTTGTTCGATGCTCCAAGAGCGGTTACGGTGACGTAGGAACCAGCGGCTAGCACGACGCATATTGCGGCGTAACTGATGCAGCATTTCACCTTGAACCACAGCCGGAACTATGCCGTTTAAGTCAGTGATCGATTTAGTTAATTCAGCTAAACCAAATACTTCGCGGGCCATAGTGTAGCAAATTGCCGCGTCGGCAACTGAGGCACCAGTCTCATCTTGCATACGTTGAACAAAATTCAAGCCCATGTCGTTGACAAGTTCATTGGCGAGTGAGGTCGCAATGATTTCGCCACGCAGTGGATGGGTTGCCATTTTGTCGCTGTATTTTTCCTGAAGTTTTTTCGGGAAATACGCGATAAGAAGTTGGCTTAACAGAGTATCTTCAGTGATTTCTGGCGTCACTAATTGCTCTTTCAGCACCATTTTCGCATAGGCAACCAGTACTGATAGCTCTGGGCGCGTTAATGCACGACCACTGGCTAAACGTTCAGCTAGCTCGTCGTCAGACGGTAAGAACTCTAACGCTCTGTCTAACTTGCCTTCTTTTTCCAGATACTGGATAAAGCGGATCTGCTCTTTTAACTGCTCAGCACCGCGCACTTGAGTCACAGAGATAGTACGAGTTTGATCTTTACAGTCTTGCAGTACGATTTGGCCGACTTCTTCGGTCATTTCTTCCAGTAAACGGTTACGCTGCTTAAGCGTCAGTTCACCTTCAGTCACCATAGCGTTCAGCAAAATCTTGATGTTCACTTCGTTGTCTGAACAGTCCACACCACCAACGTTATCCACGAAGTCAGTGTTGATGCGACCGCCATTAGACGCATATTCAATACGACCTAACTGAGTACAACCTAAGTTACCGCCCTCGCCGACTATCTTAGCGCGCAGTTCGCCACCGTTGACACGTAGAGCATCGTTGGCACGATCGCCGACTTCAGCTTGGGTTTCACGTGAAGATTTCACATACGTACCGATACCGCCGTTCCAGATCAAATCCACTGGCATTTTCAACAGTTCTTTCATCAGCTCAGTTGGGGTCATAGAGGTTTTCTCTGTGGCCAACATTTGCTTCATCTCTGCCGATAATGGAATGGATTTAGATGAACGGAGGAAAATACCGCCACCCTTAGAAATCAACTTGCTGCTGTAGTCTTCCCAGCTTGAACGTGGCAGAGCGAATAAACGCGCCCGTTCATCATAACTTAATGCCGTATCCGGATTTGGATCGATGAAGATATGCATGTGGTTAAAGGCTGCAACCAGTTTAGTGTGCTTAGACAACAACATACCGTTACCGAATACGTCGCCCGCCATGTCACCTATACCTAAACAGGTAAAGTCTGTGGTTTGACAATCAATACCGACTTCGCGGAAATGACGCTTAACCGATTCCCAGCCGCCTTTGGCCGTGATACCCATTTTCTTATGGTCATAACCGTTGCTGCCACCCGATGCGAATGCATCACCGAGCCAGAAGCGGTATTCGAGGGAAATCGAGTTCGCGATATCAGAGAATGTCGCTGTACCTTTATCGGCTGCTACCACTAAATATGGGTCATCTTCATCATGACGAACCACATCCAATGGATGGACGATTTCACCGTTCAAAATGTTATCGGTAATATCGAGCAATGCACGGATAAAGATGCGGTAACATTCTTGACCTTCGGTGAAGAAAGCTTCACGGCCGCCTTCAGTTGGCAATTGTTTACAAACAAAACCACCTTTAGCACCCACAGGCACAATCACAGTGTTTTTCACTTGCTGTGCTTTTACCAAACCTAATACTTCGGTACGGAAGTCTTCACGACGATCTGACCAACGCAGACCACCACGAGCCACTTTACCGTAACGTAAATGCACACCTTCAACCCGTGGCGAATAAACGAATATTTCGAATTTCGGCAGTGGACGTGGCATTTCAGGGATCAGTGAAGGCATGAATTTAAACGAGATATAACTCTTAGATTCGCCTTTGGCATCCAGTTGGTAGAAGTTGGTACGCAGAGTGGCGTTAATCAAGTCTAAATAACGACGAATAATACGGTCATCATCCAAGCTAGACACTTCATCTAAACGTAAATTGATCTGCTCCAAAAACTTGCCCAGAGTACGGGTTTTCAGTTTAGGGTTAAATTTACGGATGAACATCTTCACCAACAAATCAGCGATTTGTGGGTAACGACCGAAGGTTTCTTCAATATATGACTGACTGAAAGTCGCATCGATTTGACGCATGTATTTCGCATACGCGCGCAATACAGAGACTTCACGGCCCGTTAAACCTGACGCCAGAATAATGCGGTTGAAGCCGTCATCTTCTAACTTCTTTTGCCACACTTGTGACAGTGCAGTTTGGAATCTGTCTTGGCTATCAGCGATGTTATCTGTGTTGACGACTTTAACTGTCATCAAGAAGTCTAAGATCCAGAAGGTAGAACCGTCTGAAGTCGTGACTTCATATGGACGCTCGTTGATCACGCGCAGACCAAAGTTTTCGAGCATTGGCAGCACGTCAGAAAGATGAATAGGCTCATCTTTATGGAATAGCTTTAAACGCACTTTGTTATCGTTCAGCGCCGCTTCCTGCGGTTGATAGAACAACATGCCGAGCTTGTGTTCATCATCCAGTGCTTCGAGCTGTTGCATGTCGACGACGGCAGAACTTGGCAATACGTCTTCTTTATAGCTTTGCTCAAACGCATTGAAATAACGCTTAGTCAGATGAGTGCCAGCTTCTTCGCCGAGTGCACTGTTAAGCGCAGTGCTTAACTTATCTTCCCACGAACGTGCCGCTTCTATTAAGTTGTTCTCTATGGCAGCCACATCTACATCCATATTATTGTTATCAACTTTGACTATGTAGTGAGTGCGGGCTAGCGTCGACTCGGAGAAATAAGTCGTAAACTCTACATCTTCTTTGCTGTTAAAGTGCTGGGCCAGAATACGTTGAGTATCTTGGCGGAGTTTAGTGTTGTAACGATCCTTAGAAACGTACACTAAACAGGATAAGAAACGGCCAAAGCCATCTTTGCGTACAAAGAGTTTCAGCTTGTCTCTGTCTTGCATTTCTAACACGCCATGGGCCATGTGCGATAAATCATCAACATTGGCTTGAATTAGCTCGTCACGAGGTAAATTCTCAAGGATGTTTAGCAGGGCTTTATAGTCGTGTGAACGTGGGGTCAAGCCTGAACGATCTAACACACGCTGCACTTTTTCATTCAGCAGTGGGATTTCACGTGGGCTACGGTTATACAGGTTTGACGCATACAAACCGATAAATCTATCTTCGCCAATCACATTGCCTTTCTTATCGAAACGCTTAATACCGATATAATCGACATAAGCTGGACGATGTACACGGCTCTTAGCACTGCTCTTAGTGAGGATCAGTAAGCTGTGATCTAAGGCTTCTTTGCGGGCACTATCGGAGAAGCTAGATAACAACAAACCTTGCTCAGGTTGTGCTTTAGTGTGCTTGTTCATCAAACCTAAACTAGAGGCGATATTAGGCACTAACTCAACGTCACCTTCGACACGTTTCAAATCGTATTGACGGTAACCTAATAGCGTAAAGTGATGATTATTCAAGTAAGTCAGGAAGTTAATCGCTTCTTCTAACTCTTGCTTATCGCCCGGGAACGGACGTTTTGGCAATTCCTTGATCATCTCAGCCAACTTGGCAGACATGGCTTCCCAGTCGTTGACTGATGAAGCGACATCGGCAAGCACAGACTGAATTTCGCGCTCTAATGCTTTGATATCAACCGTGCTGCTTTGACGGTCAATTTCAATCAAAAATACAGCGACATGCTCAGTGCTTTCAGGGCTCTGATTAAGATAAGTGACATTCGTCACACCACTTTCTGAACGCTCAATCGCCAGTGGAGTGTGCAACATCATGTGAGCAGTAATACCCATTCGCTTCAATGCCATACCAACTGAATCGACCAAGAATGGCATGTCAGGTTGGATAACTTCAATGATCGAGTGAGTAGATTGCCAGCCGTGTTTGGCTTGGCTAGGATTGAACACTCTCAGATGAGTGCTACCTTTTGGTGTTTTGTTCAGGGCGTTCCATAAACTGAGAACCGCACCGTATAAATCACTGTCATTACGCGCATTGAGATCGTCTTTCGACATGTGGGCATAAAGGCAGGTGGCGAACTGTTCAACTTGCTTGGCTTGTGAATTAGGGACTTTAGCGTGAATTAAACTGACTACATTTTCAAGTAGTACTGAAGGCATTGCATCTTTCAAGGCCATGTTGCTGTTTCCTTAAGCGTCTATGGCAGCGCTTTTTTCATTATTTGGATGCTTCGGCTTAACAATCGCAGATAAATTAATGTGATCTAGATCGTCGCGCGAAGTTTATTACTAAAACCGCTGTATTTCGAGGAAAATTTTAGTGGTACATCCTCTTGAAATCCAGTATTGGCGTAAACAAGGAATGACAAATGACCAAACAATCGATAAAGCAGACTAAGTATTCAAAAGTAAATGGGGAGCTTAGCTCCCCATTTGTAGACTCTACTTAGGTTGGCGCCAGAAAATGGCGGCCAATGCAGGTAGGATAATTATGGCACCGAGCATATTTACCACAAACATGAATGTTAACAATATTCCCATGTCCATTTGGAATTTAAGCGCCGAGAAGAACCAAGTACTGACACCAATCGCCAATGTAAGGCCAGTAAAGATCACCGCACTACCCCGTTCGACCAACGCCTCATAGTAAGCCTGCTGTACTGGCATACCATTCGATAGCTTAGACGACATAGTCGAGAGGATATAAATACCATAGTCCACACCAATACCAACCCCCAGCGCAATGACAGGTAAGGTACTGACAGCTAGGCCAATATCGAGCTGAGTCATCAAAGCTTGTGCCAGTGTCGACACGACATATAACGGAATAATGACCGCCACAGTGGCTTTAAAAGATTTAAAGCTGATTAAGCAGAGTACAAACACGGCACCATAGACGTATATCATCATAGGTAACTGCGCCTCGGCCACCGCTTCGTTAGTCGCTGCCATTACACCCACAGGACCCGACGCCAGTTTAAACTGCAACTTCTCGTTATCCATTTTCGCGGCGACGGCTTTGACCTTAGCGACCACAGTTTCTATGGTTTCGGCCTTGTGATCTTTCATAAACAGATACACAGGCATGACAGAACAATCGCCATTTAATAAACCTGAAGTCGTGGGAATTTGGCCAATGGCCTGTACTAAGCTCGCCGTTGTACGCGGCAACACTTCCCATCTTGGATTACCTTCGTTGAAGCCTGCATTCACTTTTTTAGCGACTGACGCCAAACTCACAGTCGACTCCACCCCAGGGGTATTGCGCACTAACCACTCAAACTGATCAATTTGAGTGAGCACATCGTGGTAAGTACAGGCTTCAGGTGCTGCCTCAACAATCACAGTCATCACATCTGTGGTGATAGAGAAATGATCTGTGATGAAGAAGGTATCGAGGTTATAACGCGAATCTTGATGTAACGCTGGCGCGCCGCCCTGTAAGTCACCAATCTTCATCTGATTAGCTTGTTGCAGACCCACAAAATACAACACCACAGTGGCAATAATGACTACCACAGCATATTTAGGCGTCGCAAAACGCGCCATGAAGCGCCAAATAGCCTCAGTTCGCACTTCTTCAGCAGTCGGTTCTGCATGTTTATTAACTTTGATTTCAGTAAAAGAAATCACCAAAGGCAACAGGATAAGGTTAGTAAAAATGATCACGCCAACACCGAGCGAGGCAGAAATCGCCAGCTCGCGAATAATCCCAATATCGATAAATAACAGGGTAATAAAACCAACAGTATCGGACAGTAATGCCACACCACCCGGCACTAATAAACTACGAAATGCCGACGCCGAAGCTGCTTTTGTCGTTTGCCCGTCGAGCACTCGGCGCCGTACAGCATTGATGATCTGCACCCCGTGGCTCACACCGATGGCGAAGACTAAAAACGGTACCAGAATCGACATAGGATCGAGACCGAAACCTATCACAGTCAATAAACCAAGCTGCCAGACCACAGCCGTTAAACTGCAAACCAGTGGCAGCATGGTCAAGATGATTGATTTAGAAAAGAGATAAACCATGATGGCGGTGACCAAAATCGCGATCACGAAGAACAGCAATACACCCTTAGCACCATCAGCCACATCCCCCGCCATTTTGGCGAAACCTATGATGTGAATTTTAACCTTATCGGTTTCGAACTTGCCCCTAAGCTCTTTTTCTAATTGTGCAGCAAAAGCAATGGTATCAAGCGGTTTACCCGTCTGTGGATCAAAATCCATTAATTGAGCCGACACCATAGCCGCACTGTAATCGTTGGCAATTAATCGGCCGACAATCCCTGCTTTTTCAATATTATCGCGAACCGTTTCTAACCCAGACACTGAAGTTGAAAAATCCGCTGGAATAACTGGCCCGCCAGCAAAACCATCCTCAACGACTTCAGTAAAACGAGTGGAAGGCGAAAAAATTGATTTCACCTGCGCACGATCAACCCCTGGAATAAAAAACAGCTGATCATGCACGTTTTTTAAGGTATCAAAATAGTTAGCATTAAAAATATTACCGCTGGTATCCTCAACCGCCACCATGATGCTGTTGGCACCACCAAAATCTTTTTGGTGTTTCAGGTAGGTCTGCATATAACTGTGCTGCAGTGGAATATTTTTGATAAAAGCCGCATCCATTTTGAGTTGACTGGCCTGATAGCCAAAAAACAACGTCAAAAACACAAAAATGCCGACGACCCATGCGCGATTGCGAAACAAAAATGACTCAAATCCGTTGACCAGTTTTTCTAACATCTTCTCGGCCCTGTTATTTATTGTAGTTTTAAAATTTTATGGCTTAAGAATAAACAGCCCTTGGCTGCCGGATAACCACATATTCCCTTGATTATCCTTCGCAATAGACACTAAGTTTTCCCCTTGGCGACGAGTCACGATACTGCTAGTGTCATCCTCATTTAGCTTGATCACTATCCCCGCATTTCCCACTAAATATAGCGCGTCGTCAGAAACAACCATGGCACCGTTGATTGAGGATTGCACAGGCAGTTCTATTTGATTCCATTGGCTTAAACTCACATCAGCTTTGAATATATGACCGCGAAGGCCCATCACATACACAGCATTTTTCGTTTCTACGGCGTTAAACATAGAACCATCGTAATCAAAATTGGTACGAGTAAATGTTTTACCTTGATCGCCAGAAACAGCGACTAAGCCCAGCTCGCCAACCAATAATAAACGTCCATCGGTTAAGGTTAAAATACGATTAAAATGCGGCAATAATGAAGCGCGCGCACTCAAATAGGCCGATTGGTCGCTGCCTTTTAACTCCGCCAAATAAGCCACATCTTCTTCAGCTAAAAGCTCCTCATGAAACTCATCACTCCAATGGGCGCCGCCATCATTAGTGCGATAAAACAAACCGTAAGCGCCAATGGCAATACCATTGTTTTCGTCTAAAAACACCACATCGAGGAAAGGCTTTTCAATCTCTGGCGAATGCATTTGTAGCTGCCAAGTTTGACCGCCATCCTGAGTCTGTAAAATGGTTGCATCATGACCTACAGCCCAACCGCGTTTTTCATTGAGAAAAAAGACTTTGGTCAGCTGTGAACTCACGGGCGTTGCTACTTGATGCCAACTGCCGTCATACACAAGAGCATGACCACGTTCACCCACAGCCACTAAACCAGCACCTACGTTGGCAATATCTAAAATCAAAGATGAAGCAGCAAGAGGTTGAACTTGAGAAAAAATCGGATCAGAGGGCGTTGCAGATAATGTAGAAGGAAAAAAAGCGCCACCGAAACTTAATACAGCGACACACTGAAGGATGCGAAACGACATACAAACTTCCTTAAACTAATGAGGGGCGCTAAGCGCCCCTTTGTACGTGGCCTATTAACGGATACCTTCACGACGCAATGCATCGGGGGTAAAGTTAGCTTCAGTCAGTTTGGCATCGAAGTTATACATGCCACTTTGGTTGTCTAAGCCCATGGCGAGATAACGACGGGATTGCAAATCATGGAAGACTTCCAAAGTATCCCACTGTGCAGGTACTTCGTAATAATTCAAGCCATGTGCAACGGCCACACGATACAACTGATCACGGTTGTCGTAGAGATCGGCGATTGACACTTGCCATGAATCTTCATCAAGGTACATATCGCGCACTTTATAAATGTGGCGCATACCGTCTTTCAGCGTCGCCCTCACTTGCCATACGCGGTGTTTTTCCCAACGAACGTATTCAGGATTCACATGACCAGGTTTCAATATTTGGTCATATTTCAGCTTATCTGAATGCAGTTTGTAATCGTTGTACGGGATATAAATTTCTTTTTTGCCAACCAGTTCCCAGTTGTAACGCACTGGGGAGCCGTTAAACATATCGAAATCATCTGTCGTACGCAGACCGTCTGACACTGTACCCGGTGTATCAAAAGCCACGTTCGGCGCTTTACGTACTCGACGTTGACCTGTGTTATAGGTCCAAGCTTGGCGGGGAAGCGCCTCTTGATCCATGGTTTCTTTAACCAATAAGGCTGTACCTGCTAAACGTGCAGGCTGAGTCACCACTTGCTTAAAGTAGAACAGCGTATTGCTGGCTTTAAGCTGATCTAAGGTAATTTCTGGACGAGAATATTCGAAGCGAATTTCCTCAGCCGTTTCGACTAAGCTATAGCTACCATCGGCTGTCGGTGCAGCTTGGCTACGGGAAGTTTCGATATCGATACCACGAAAACGCAAAATGTGGTTCCAAATTGCTTCTAAACCATTTGCAGGGATCGGGAATGGAATACCAATAGCCGCGCCAGAAATACCATTGCCCTGTGCAATCAGTTCAGCACGAGTCGCGTTAACTTTAGTCGCATCGTAAACGAACTGTGGTACAGAGGCGCTACGGCGAGTCTTATACACATTCATCTTGTAGGTATCAGGGTAAAGTTCGAACAGCTTCACCTGACCCGGCGTTAAAAAATCTTTATATTGCGATTTGTTAGCATTAGTAATAGTAAATTCAATCTTATCCTCAGGGAAAGGATCTGGGTGGTGCATCCCTTTGGTATAACCCGCCACAGGCTTAGTGATACCACCATCCCACGCAGGAATAGAACCATCAGCATTACCTGCTTTTTCAGCACCTAAAGGGGTAAGTTCATTGCCAAGTTTTGCCGCATCAGCTTCTGATATCTTAGCCATAGCGACTGGCGCTGCGAACGCCAGCATGACTGCACTCGCCAATATCGTCAGTTTCTTCATTGTTTGAGTCCTTTTAGATCGAATACTTGATATTGAATGAAACATAATCACGATCTGCCATCGCATTCGTCGTACCGACACCGCCAAAGAAATTGTTATAGGAGATATCTGCACCCCAACGGTTTTGATAGTCGAAGTTAACGCCTAGCGCGACAGACTTACGTCCTTCCGTGAACAGGAACATAGGATCAGGTGTAATACCATCAACGTCATGGGAGAAAATCACCCGTGGAGACATATTGACCCCAGCAAATATGTTGTTGAAATCCGCCTTTCCAACTAAACGGTATCCCCAAGCAAAGTCGGTTGGAAACGGGTTAGTTTCAGGACCATTGTGCAAGGCTTGAATGATGCCGGGCATATCCGGGTTGCCGCCAGAACGTGACGTACCAGGACCATTGAGACGTAGCTCATCAAAACCTGGCATATCATGGATCCACACGCCACCCACTTCGGCCAACATAGTCAAGTTATCTAAACCTAACGTTGGACCAAATAAATGGGTGAAAGTCATCTGCGCCTGAGTGGTATCAAGACGGATAAAGCCATCCACGGTTTCACCCGGCTTAACATCTTTAATCTGTGAAATACCATCGAGATCTGGACGAAGACCAGCGTTAGCTAACTGCTGTGGCATACCGGCAAACAACAATTCTACGTCATCGATTTGCAGTGGTTCATCCTGACGATGGGCAATTTCAGCCGCGACAGAGGTATCACCAACCAAGGTATTGAAACTGAAACCGTAAAGCTTGATATCTTCTGGATAAACGATTTGCGCCTTAGAGAAACTCTTCAAATTGAGCAGCAATTCACGATCAATATTACCCGAGTTTTGACCTATAGTCGCCAGATCAGACAAAAGTGCACCCGTGCTAAAATCGGCGGCTGTACCACTGATAAGAGGACGACGGCTATGGTAATTCATGAAATAAAAACCAAATTCGGTTTCACCCAGTGAAGGCGCGTAATAACCCAGCTTAATACCATATTGGCCATCATTGCTTGGCTCTGCCTCATCCTGCACTAGCGTCACTTTTGTTGGGTAGGCTAAGGCCATAGAAACCAATTGCTGTGTCGGAATAGATTGGCCGCTGGCAATCATGCCCGCTAAACGCTCGTATTCTTGCATTACGAAGTCTAAATTGATGTCAGGGTTAGCATTAAACCCAAGCTGAGCGTTTTGAGCGTAACCACCGAAACCCGCAAAATCGTTAGTCGCAAAAATAGAACCCGGTGTTGGAACCCAAATAGGTTGCCAATCATATTGATAGAATGCTTCTACCGTTAATGAATCCGTCAAACCAAGGGAAGCCCACACCATGCCTTGAGGTCTGAACGCTTCTTTTAGTTCAGCGCCTGGTGCATTAAGTATGTTCAAGTCAACGGCGTTGATTTCACTGATCCCATGGGCAATCAGTGTACTTTCACCCCATGACACCACTTGATTACCTACACGAATAGATAATGGATTAGCGCCATCGTTGAGGTCAAAGTTGCCATACACAAACGCATCGAGTAAGCGAATATCTTTACATTGAACTTCTGAAGCACGGTTATCTTCGCAAGGGTCAAACTCTTTGCCCGTTATCGGATCATTAAAATCATAATTACCGTCATTGAGTTTACGATCATAGAAATACATACCACGAGCGAATAAACCGTAGTTTTTGTATTTCAATGACAATTCATGCAAACCTTTAACGATTTCGGACGTAGTATCGCCTTGAGAATAAAGTAAATTACTTAAGTCATTGTTACTGGAATACGATCCGGGCTGTGCCCAAATCTCAGCAGAAGTGTATTTAGTATTGCCAAATGCGCTGTAATTAGACCAATCGAATTGGGGTTGATTAACCTTACCAATTTGACCTTCCCAATCGCGCTCCCCTACACGCCAGCTCGCACCAGCAGTCCAAGTTGAGTCAAATGTGCCCTCAACCTCTCCCCAATTAAAAGATACTGCATTAACGCTTGGGATCATTAACAAACTCAATGCCGACGCCACCCCCAAAGCAAGCGCCGATTTGTTAAAACTATTTTTAACAATTTTCATTTTAGCTCTCCGTACCCTGCTGGATTCTTTGTTTTAGGAATTACAACCAACATCTTGTTAGCTCACAGGTAACATCATTGTTACAGCAATTAATCCCCTTGAGCAAGGCGCAGTTAGAGAAAATTTTCTAAAGAATTAAGCATGTAGGTACATTTGTACCGTTAACTAAAAAGGAGAGATTTAAATTAGCGAAAAGCGGAATAGGAATGAAACATAAAAACACATTAAAAAATCATATAATTCATTAACATATTTAAAAATAAAATATCACAAAGCGAGCTTAGTAATCAGCCGACCGTTTAAAGTAATTGCTCTAAGTAAAGATAAACAAATTAAGACTAAACTCGATTTAATGAAACAAATTGTCCCTTGTCATCTAAAACCAATTTGAAATAGCCTTGAATGCCATTTTCGGTTAAAAAACGCCTAAAATGACGGCCATTAATCCACAAAATCCGCCCTTGAGTTTCACGAACCTCGACTTTATCGGCAAGCCCTTGATAATAAGGTAAGAAATCTCGATAGCTGATCGATAATTTGAAATACAGTTCCATAATATCAGGGCAGCACAAACTGCTGCCCTCCTCCTACAAACTGCTATTTTGCCAATGCTTTAGAGACTTTTTCGTACATATCCTTAGATAAGTCAGGCAAAGCCAAAAGTTGCCCTAAACAGGCTTTTATCAAGGTTTGGCGGCCTAAGTCGAATTTATGATACTGGATCAATGGCGTCACCATACGGGCCGCAACCTGCGGATTGAGCTTATTAAGAGTCATTAAGCATTCGGTTAAGAAAGCATAACCTTTACCGTCTCTACGGTGGAATTGATAAATATTACTGGCAGCAAAACTGCCCACTAAAGCACGCACTCGGTTTGGATTGCTCACACTAAAGCACTTGTGTTGCTGCAACTGACGCAAACACTCAATCACATCATCTGCATCACGGGTCGCTTGCAACATAAACCATTTATCCATCACTAATGGCGTATCCTGCCAACGTAGCTCAAATGTCGTCATCAGTTCATCACGACAAGGTAAATTCCCAACATTGGCTGCCGTCAACGCACCAAGAGAATCCGTCATATTACTGGCGTTATCGAACTGAGAAATCACTAACCCCTCAGCCTCATCCGACACCCGAGCTAACCAAGTTAAACACTGATTTTTAAGGGCTCTTGCCTGCGTACTCTCTACTGCGACTAAAGAACGATATAGCGCAATCAATTCATCTTCACTATGTGAAGCGAGCTCTATTAGTACAAATTCACGTGCTAAAGCTAACGCATCTAGATCAACACTCTCTGTTTGCTCAATCAAAGCAGAAGCCGTAGGTATCGCTAATATTTCGGCGATCAATGCCGGATCAAGCTCAGTGTCTAACAACACACCTTTAAAACTATCGCGCACACGGGGATCGAGCGTCATAGCTTGTTGCTGTTGTAAACTCGCCACATTTTGCCAAATAGCTTGGCTCACTAGAGTCACAGAGGCTTCCCAACGCGCCACTTCGCTGCTAGCAAAACGCATCAAGTGGACGAGTTGATCCACATTGAATCGATATTGTAATTTAACGGGCGCGGAAAAGTTTTGCAGTAACGAAGCTACGGGTTTATGAGTGAGTCCATCAAAGCTAAACACTTGTTCAGTTTGAGTAAAATTGAGGATTTCATTCACTAAAGAATGGCCCTTCGCATCTAAGAGCTCTAAGCTAAACGGAATATGCAGCGGTGATGCACAGTTCGCTAGACTTTGTTTAAGGGTCAATTGATAAACACCCGTTTGCGCATCAAAGCTGTCCATCGCAGTCACAATCGGCGTACCAGCTTGGCTATACCATAAACGGAACTGGTTTAAATCCACTCCGCTGGCATCTTCCATTGCCGCCACAAAATCATCACAGGTGACAGCTTGGCCGTCGTGGCGTTTAAAATACAGTTTCATTCCCGCCTGAAACTTTTCTTCGCCGAGCAAAGTGTGCATCATGCGGATGACTTCAGCGCCCTTGTTATACACAGTCACAGTGTAGAAATTATTCATCTCAATGACAGATTCTGGACGAATAGGATGGGACATAGGGCCAGAATCTTCTGCAAATTGCTGATTCTTGATCACTTTAATTGCGTGAATTCGATTCACAGCACGAGAGCCTAAATCTGAGCTAAATTCTTGATCGCGAAAAACCGTTAAGCCTTCTTTCAAACTTAACTGGAACCAATCGCGGCACGTTACGCGGTTTCCTGTCCAATTATGGAAATACTCATGACCTACAACCGATTCAATGCCGTGGTAATCCTCGTCGGTGGCCGTTAAGGTATCTGCAAGCACATATTTAGTGTTAAAGATATTTAAGCCTTTGTTTTCCATCGCACCCATATTGAAAAAGTCGACGGCCACTATCATGTAAATATCTAAATCATACTCAAGATCAAAACGGCTCTCATCCCATGCCATGGATTTCTTAAGTGATGCCATCGCATGGTGTGCTTTATGTAAATTACCTTTATCAACGAACACTTGCAGGATCACTTTACGGCGACTGCGAGTAATGAACTCATCTTGCAATAGATCAAAATCGCCAGCGACTAAGGCAAATAAATACGCTGGTTTTGGAAATGGATCTTGCCAGCAAACATAATGGCGTCCACCATCTAACTCACCTTGATCAATCAAATTACCGTTACTCAGTAAAAACGGGAATGCGGCTCTATCGGCTTCAATACGAACTGTGTATTTAGCTAATACATCAGGGCGATCAAGGAAATAAGTGATACGTCGAAAGCCCTCTGCCTCGCATTGCGTGCAGTAGGCACCATCGGACATATAGAGCCCTTCAAGGCTCGAATTAGCTTCAGGATCGAGCTTAGTGATAATGTTCAGCTCAAACTCATCAAGCTCAGTTTCTAGAACTAATTGACCTGCACTAACATGGTAAGGCACAGCATCACCATTAACAGTCAGCGAAACAACGGTCAAATCTTCGCCATCCAACACTAAGGCTTGTGCATGTTTTGAAGTGCGTTTTATACGACTGATCGCCTGCACTTGGGTTTCATTGCCAGCCAAATTAAATGCTAAATCGATAGTCTCTATCGTAAAAAGTGGCGCTTGATAATCTTTTAAGTATTTTGCTTGAGCTTGTGTCATTTCGATCCCTTTAACGCTGATCTAAATAAGAAAAAACGCGCCATAAGCGCGTTTTGATATCGGATAAATCGACTCGACTAGCGCCTACTTAGCACTAGTTTTAGCCACTTTTTGCACATCAGCCATATCTAAGGTGATATAAGCGGTTTCGTCTAAAAATGCATCTGGCAATTCAGCGTCGTCTTTAATGTCTTCCATTGATTTAACCGGTGCTAAACCATTGGCGACTCGACGCTCGTTTGTTCTGTCGAGGACTTTTTTCTCATCGGCTTCACGGGAAGCAATACGCTCACTTTCAACCAGAGAAACAGTTTTCTCTTTGTGATGCTTTTTAAAGTCGGCAATATCTTGATTGATATAGGCAAACTCTACGCTGTTTTTTATACGGTTAAGGTGCTTAGATTCAAGGCTAGTCACTAACTCAGGCGTAACATCATTAAGCGTGCCATATTGCGCCATAGGCACTTTATCCCAAGGTAAAGCATTTTTCTCTTCAGCTTCACCGTACTCGCCCGGCTCCAACGCACTTGGGTAAGCAATGTTGGGGGTCACACCTTTAATCTGTGTACTACCACCATTAATACGGTAGAACTTTTGAATCGTATACTGCACATGGCCAATTGGCTTCTCATACATGTCGTAGATACGGCCTAGGCTCTTATGCTGCTGTACTGTGCCTTTCCCAAAACTCGACTCACCGACGATCAGTGCACGGTCATAATCTTGCAATGCGGCAGCAAAAATTTCAGAGGCTGAAGCACTGTAACGGTCAACCATCACAGTCAATGGTCCTACATAACTGGTTTTACCGTCGTTATCGCGATGCGCAGACACTCGTCCATCGGCATCACGAATTTGCACTACAGGGCCCATATCGATAAAAAGTCCCGTCAGTAGCACGGCTTCCGTTAATGCACCACCACCGTTACCTCTAAGGTCAATGACTATGCCTTCTACTTTGGCGTCGTTTAACTTCACTAGCTCTTTTTCAACGTCCTGCGACAAATTCATATAGAAACCAGGAATTTGGATCACACCGACTTTGCGATTAGCATACTCGCCGTCTTTAGGTTCAATCACCTTAGAGGTTGCCGCTCTATCTTCAAGACGAATTTTGTCGCGAACTAAGGTAACGTCGAATGGCTTAGCATTGGAACCGCCTTTCTTCGGTAAAATTTGCAGAACAACTTTACTGCCCTTAGGACCTTTAATCAGGTCAACCACGTCGTCTAAACGCCAGCCGATCACATCAACAATCTCGCCGCCTTCTTGACCGACGCCGACAATCTTGTCTTCCGGCGACAGTTTTTCACTGCCCGCAGCAGGGCCGCCAGTAATTAAACTTTTAATGACTGTGTAATCGTCTTCAAGTTGCAGTTGAGCACCAATGCCTTCAAGGCTCAAGTTCATTTCCATTTGGAAACGTTCAGCATTGCGTGGTGAAAGGTAACTTGTATGTGGCTCAATGCTACGAGAGAAGGCATTCATCACGCCTTGGAACACGTCTTCACTGTTAGTTTGAATCAAGCGTTTAATAGCGTTGTTATAACGCTTTTGCAGGATATCAACAATCTCAGGCCATTTCTTACCTGTGAGTTTCAGATTTAGCGCATCGTATTTAACACGTTGACGCCATAACTCATTGATCTCGGCTTGATCTTTTGGCCATGCGGCCTCATCGCGGTCGTACTCATAGGCATCACCGGGCGCAGAAAAATCCATCTCTTTATCTAATAGAGATAAAGCATAGACAAAGCCTTCATAGCGGCGCTTTTGGACGATATCAAACATTTTATAGGCAGGCTCAAGTTCACCAGAACTGAGCATGTCATCGAATTGGGTAGCATAAGGTTTAAAACTATCGACATCCGCTTGGGTTAACACATTGCGGCGATAGTCTAACTGCTGCAGATAACGATCAAAAATTTGCGCAGAAAAGGCGTCATCAAGATTGAATCTATGATAGTGCGAACGAGTGTATAAGTCCGTTACCCTTTTGCTCGCAACCTTATGTTGCGCTTCCTGCTTGAGAGTGGGTAACTCGCTGATTTGAATCGTGGGTGGTACGGCCCAAGCCGAGAATCCGACAAAAACAGTGGCGATCGAGGTAGCCAAAGTGAGTTTTCGCATCAACAAGTTACTCCGTTTTAATAAATGATTACAGCAGGATATGTTCTGCTCTAACTTTAATCGTTAGGCCACTATCAAGCTGAACATGAATATCTTCCTTGTTAATGTCAGTAATCACACCGGCTACGGGTGTCATACCTAATTTAACATTGACGCGTTGTTTTTTCGTTAAATCAGTCAATTGTGCTTGAACATAATTGACGACTGGCGCTGCAGCTTTTGGTGCAGGCTTAGCAGGACGCTCAGTTTTAGGACGCTGAGGAACAGCCACCTTTTTAGGTGCTTTCTTCGCCGCGGGCTTAGGTGCAAGTGCTGCACGTTTCGCTTTGGCCTTATCCTGACTCTCTTTCAACATGGCTTGAGCATGATCAATGTGCTCTTGCTCTAACTCGCCGCAAGGTTCGCCATCCAGGTTTACGCGTTGTGCGCCTGCTTTAACGCACTTTAAATAGCGCCAGCTGCTGGTGTAACGTCTCAAGGCAACTCTGAGCTGAGTTTTACTGACTTTAGAATCATCAGCCAACCTTTCAGCCAAATCTTGAAACAATCCGATTTTTAATGGCTTAGTTTCACCTTCAGCAATAAAGCACAAAGGAAATGTTTCATACAAATACGCCAAAATTGCATTGGTGTCGGTCAACTTTTCTGTTGATTCCATCATTACTTCCACAGTCAAAAAGGGACATCGATTCGAGGTGATATATATCAGCTTCTTACATGTCGTTTATCTTCGTTAAACTCAATATTGAGTCAACGTACAAATTAGCATCCTAGCCGCGTTTACTAAAGTTAAAAAATATACCTTAACAAATTTTGACAGCTCAAAACACTAAGCTTATTCATTGCATGCCAATCAAACCAGCTTAATGCGTGCAGGCGCATATTATAAGGCGCACGCCACCGATTGCGACTATGAATTATGCGTTATTGTACGCAAATTAATCAAATAGGCAGTTTTCAAAACTTTTAACCAGTAATTCCAGCCCCTTTTGGTCTTCTTCATCGAAACGATCGAAGATAGGACTGTCAATATCGAGCACGGCAACCACGTTACCTTGCGCACGAACTGGCACAACGATTTCAGAATTACTGGCAGAATCACAGGCAATATGACCATCAAATTGATGGACATCAGCCACTCGCTGAGTTTGATTAGTGAATGCTGCTGTACCACACACACCTTTTCCTAACGGAATGCGTGTACAAGCCACTTTACCTTGAAACGGGCCAAGTACCAGTTGTTCACCACGCATGACGTAGAATCCCACCCAGTTCAGCTCAGTTAAATTATCATTGAGCAAGGCTGAAAAATTCGCCATCGCCGCAACAAGGTCGTCTTCCCCTTCCAACAAGGCCAAGGCTTGACGGTTAAGTGACTCATAAAATTTCGATTTCATTACATTTCCTAACAATTTTATTCTGCTGCTTCGGTCTTTTTAGCCGCTTTTTTCGCTGCAGGCGGATTCGTTGGCGTACTATTAACCTGAACGGCGCCTTTAAGCAAGTTCGTCAGCTCATCTTTATTGTTAGCAAAATAGAATGCGAGCTTTTCGCCCACACTTTCATCTATACCCAAATCAGCTTTTTGAATGAAGGGGATAAGGTTATCGGCGATATCGAGCATCTTATCGTAGGCATCAGCCTCCTTCTTAGATGTGAATGTCATCTTTTCAACCCCTTCTCTGACCACGACAAACTGTGTTATTACTGCCATGACTGCCCTCGCACTGTTTTTATATACAGTAACTAGAGTGACATAGATTGAACTTGTGATGCAAGTGTTCTGATTAATCTGATATTATTAGCGTACTTTCGTTGCCAAGATTATAAAGCGCTAGACGTGGCTTAACAGCTAACTAGCACGACACTTTGCACCGATCTCGCTGTTATTACTCCTATTAGGCTAATATATATTTTTATATGCATGAAAACGCAGCAGAAAATTCAGTAACCCTATGCCGCTCCTGCGATTTAGCAGTCCGCAAACGTGCCTTGCCTAGCGGCGTTAGAGCAATCTGTCCTCGTTGCAGCACTGCACTTTATGACACGCCATACTGCTCTGTGAATGGTATGTTAGCCCTATGTATTTCGGCATTAGTGTTTTATTTCCCTGCCAATTTTTTACCCGTACTCGAGATCCACTTTTTCGGCAGTATTCGTACTACTACGGTTTTCCAAGGGGCATTTGCAGTATTTGACCAAGGCTATTGGGTTGTAGGTGTCGCCGTACTTGCCGCAGCTGTGATAGGTCCAGGCTTATTACTGTTATCGATATTGACACAGATTTTAATTGTGAAATGGGGATTGAGTAGCCTTTTTTGGCGTAACTCATTGAAGCAGTTGTTAAAATTTCATGGCGTCTTATCGCAACTCACTATGCTGGAAATTTATGTGATCAGCTTCTTAGTTTCATCATTTCAGCTATCTGATTTTTCGGACATTTATTTTGGTATGGGCACATTTTGCTTCACTATGCTGTTTCTCGTGACCTTGTTTCTACAAAGAGAATACGACTTAGAACATATGTGGACGTTATTGGAAGGTCATAGCTGATATGAAACAACAAGGTAAAGATATCGGCCTATGTCTCTGTAAAGTGTGTCGCCAACTCAACAGCAGTGAACTCACGCACTGTCAGCGCTGTGAAACTGAGTTGCACGTCAGAGACTATTCCAGCCTGCAAAAAAGTTGGGCTTTGTTGATTACCGCTGCCATCTTACTGGTGCCAGCCAACATTTACCCTATCACTATGCTGACCAATCAAGGGCAAGTGCGGCACGACACCATTTTTTCAGGCATTTTGCATTTAGTGCATTCAGATATGCTGCCTATTGCCATCATAGTGTTTACCGCCAGTATTTTAGTACCATGGATTAAAATCATCGGCTTATCCATTTATCTGTGTGCGATAAGCTTTGATATCCCGATTTCAAAAAAGAAATTGATGGTGGGTTTTCACATCATCGAATGGATTGGCCGCTGGTCAATGCTCGATTTATTTGTCATCTCAATCACAGTGGCATTAGTGAACATGGGACAATTACTCGACGCGAAACCCGCGCCTGCGGCTACCGCATTTGCCTTGGTGATTCTGTTAACTCAGTTAGCCGCAAAAGTTTTAGACACTCGTTTACTCTGGGATCGATTGGAACCTCAAGATGACACAAATTGAATCGCCGAAAGTTGTAAAGAAAAAACTCTTTTCGCCCATTTGGCTGCTTCCTATTGTCGCGTTGGCATTAGGTGCTTGGCTGGGCATTAAGAGCATTAAAGAATCGGGGGTTGAAATTCAAATTCACTTTCCGAGCGCCACAGGGATTGATGTGGGTAAAACCTTAGTCAAATACCAAGGTTTGACTGTCGGTAAAGTTAAAGACATTGGCATAGATGACGATCTCAAAGGCGTGAACGTCAAGGTCATGATGGACTACCGCGCTAAGCCTTTTTTGAATAAAGAAACCCTCTTCTGGCTTGTCACACCTAAAGCAAGTATTACAGGTGTTGAAGGCTTAGATGCGCTGTTTTCGGGTAACTATATTGCTATCCAACCAGGGAAAGGTAATGCCTCGACCTTTTTTGAAGCAGAACGCCAACCGCCGCCGATGCAAATCGGCTCAGAAGGTGTGATGGTCGAATTGACCTCCGATAAACTCGGTTCACTCGATGTTGGCTCGCCAATATTTTTCCGCCAAATCCCCGTGGGTAGCGTGGTCAGCTATCGTTTAGATGGCAATCAAAGAGTCATTATCAGCGCTTTCATTCAAGAGCAATACGCGCGATTAGTGAAGAAAAATTCTCACTTTTGGAATGTTTCTGGCGTCAAAATTGATGCTTCACTAACTGGAGTTAAAGTCAGTTCAGAGAGTTTGGCATCCATTCTGGCTGGCGGCGTGAGTTTCAGCTCTGACGATAAAGCAGACATAGCTAAAAACGGTGACGTTTTTTCGCTTTATGATTCAGAAACCACTGCCCTTGGCGGCATAGAAATAAACCTGACCATGGCTGACGCTAACGGTGTCGACAAAGGTACCCGCATCGTTTATCGCGGCATGAGCATTGGCAGTATTTTAAGTAAACAACTCACGTCTAATGGTGTTACAGCCGTGGCTAAGTTTGAACCTCAATACGGTTCACTGTTAACTAACGACGGCGTGTTTTGGCTTGAAGGTGCTGATATTTCCCTCTCAGGCATTAAAAATCCAGAACGTTTACTGACAGGTAGCGTGATCAACTTCCTGCCAGGCATCAACACCAAAAGCTCGGTACCAAACAGCTTTGTCTTACAATCAAAGGCGCCTGATTTACTGCAATCTAAGAAGCGTTTCTTGACCCTAACCTCAGCCGAAAACATGGGTATTTCAGCGGGCGCTCAGGTTCGCTTCAAGCAAATTCCCATTGGTTCAGTGCTTGCGGTTAAGTTAACCAAAGATTTATCGGCGGTGGAATACCAACTCGAGCTACAACCTGAGTTTGCCAGTCTAATTCGCAGCGACAGCTATTTTGTGCCTGAGTCAGCATTAACGGTAAACGCATCGTTAGACGGGGTCTCAGTCAAAGCAAGGGATTTTACAACACTCACTCAAGGTGCAGTTAGCTTGATCCAAGGTCATAGCGACACACCTTTAGTTGCTAACAGCGCTCTGCCCCTCTTTAGCTCTGTGGATGCCGCGACAGCTTTTTATGATCGTCAGCAGCAAGTGCATTTAACGTTAATCAGTCAAGATGGCGCCGATGTCAGCCAAGGCTCACCGATTTACTATAAAAAAATGCAAATTGGTACAGTTGACTCAGTGAACTGGCAAAGCAAAACCGAAGACTTCGCTATCAAGCTCGCTATCGACAAACAGTTTCAACCCTTGCTGAAAAAGCCAAAAGTATTCTGGCGTAACAACGCCGTGGATATCAGTGCCAGTCTTGCCGGTATTGATGTCGCCGTTGCCCCGCTACAAGGGGCATTAAAGGGCAGCATCAGTCTGGGACTGCTTGATAGCAATGACAAAGCCAGCAATGCAGCTAACTTAAAACTCTATGAGAGCAAGCAGCTGGCATTAACTCAGGCGCAGGCAATTCGCCTCACCCTACCCGCCTCAAGCAAACTGGCGGCCAAGGCAGCGATTCGCTATCAAGGTCATCAAGTGGGTGAAGTGTCGCAGGTGAAGCTCAATGCGGATCTCGATACACTCACAGCTAGCGCATATCTCTACGGGGAATATGCCGAACATTTCAGCCGCAGTGACTGTGAATATCATTTAGTGGATGCACAAATTTCTCTGGCGGGAATTAAAGCGCCTGATACCTTGTTAACTGGCCCTTATATCGGTGTACTGCCGGGTACAAGCAGTCAGAAAGCGACCCAGTTTGTTGCCAACCTCGCTGCCAGCAGCTATGCCAACGTTGCCGAAGATGCGCTAAAATTCACCTTAGAAGATAACACCTTAGGCTCGATGAAAGTCGGCACACCTATCTTCTTCCGTGGGATTAAAGTAGGTCAAATCGACGGCTATAGCCTGTCGACACAGGGCAATAGCGTGCTGATGCAAGCCCATATTGAGCCGCAGTACAGTCACTTAGTGAATCAAAGCAGTCAGTTCTGGGATGCCTCAGGGATTAAAGTCGATGTTGGCCTCTTCTCAGGTGCCCAAATCGAAGCGGGCTCGCTGGAAACCTTACTCGCTGGCGGCATCAATGTGGCGACTAAGGACACGACTCAAGGGGATAATCGTTTAGCGACTGGCACAGTATTAAGATTGCAACACAAAGCCGAAACCGAATGGCAGCAATGGGCACCTACCCAGTAATTATGTTCATCAAAATACTTACACCAACGCACTAATATTAAAGCTCTTACAAATAAATCAGGCGCATAATGCGCCTGATTTATTTTTAGCTTCTCGCAATGTTATTGAGACATTCTAGGTCGCTCAATACTCTAGCCCCCTTATCCATAGAACCAATAACAAACGGCAATCGCGGCACTGATCCCCGCAAAGTCCGCGGTTAAACCGCAAGCTAAGGCGTGGCGTCCATGGCGAATACCCACAGAACCAAAATACACAGCGAGAACATAGAAAGTGGTTTCAGTACTACCCTGAAAAATCGCCGCTAATCGACCCGCAAAGGAATCTACTCCGTGGTGATCCATTGTCTCAAGCATCATGGCTCTGGCGCCTGAGCCACTAAAAGGTTTCATCAGCGCGGTCGGCATAGCATCGACAAAACGCGTATCAAAACCCAATATCCGCACACCAGTGGCAATCAAGTGCAACAGATAATCCAAGGCGCCGGATGCACGCAGTAAACCAATCGCTAATAGCATGGCGAGCAAATAAGGGATCAATTGGATGGATTGGGCAAAACCCGCCTTCGCCCCTTCAATAAACTCATCATAAACCGCCACCTTGCGAATGCCCGCAACAATCACGAAGGTAAATACCAATAACAGCAAGATACCATTGCCCATTGCCGTCGACACTGTGCCAATGGCATCAGCACTTAAAGTCATCAGATAAAAACCACTCGCCACTAACCCTGAGAGCATCAAGGCGCCATAACCGAGCACCACTGAGTTTAATAATGAAATTCGCTGCACTAACGCCACAACCAGCAAACCCGCCAATGTCGATGCTGAAGTGGCCAGTAAAATCGGCAAGAAAATATCCGCAGGCGCAGCGGCACCTTGCTGGGCACGGTAAAGAAATACCGTCACAGGCACTAAGGTCACAGAGGAAGTATTGAGTACTAAAAATAAGATTTGCGCATTGGTCGCCACGGTTTTTAGCGGATTTAAACTCTGCAAATCATGCATCGCCTTTAAACCAAGTGGTGTGGCGGCATTATCTAACCCAAAGATATTCGCTGTTAAATTCATCGTGATACTGCCAAAGGCCGGATGCCCCTTGGGCACTTCAGGCATCAAACGGCGCAGTAATGGCTCAAACACAAAGGCAATAGCGCCGACAACGCCAGCCTTTTCTCCTACCTGCATCAATCCCATCCACAGAGAAAGCACGCCAATCAGCCCAAGGGAAATTTCAGCGGCAAGCTTAGCACTCGCAAATAATGCGGCGACCGAAGCCGATAGGACTTCTATGTGCCCATTGAACAGTTGCACCGCTATTGCAAGCAATGCCGTGATAAAAAAAGCCAACCACACACGATTCAGCACGCTAATCCCCTTATTTTTATTTGTTTTTATTCTATTAGCTCATTGCTACTGAGTGCTAGCTTTATGGCGACTCATTCCAATATCGCTCAAATCGTCAAAGCATAAACATTAAATCACAATAGCAACCTTGGCGGCTCGGGATAAAATCTCAGACCCAATAAGGGATTATGATATACTCGCACCAGTTGATACACAGTCTATTTTCCTATGGTTCAATGAAATCAATGGTCCAATTAAATCAAATTTTTATCGATACAATCACCCAAGAACTCCCCGCCCATTTATCCATGGACGAGTTTATTGCCGCCTGCGACAGGCCGCTTAGACGTTCAATTCGGGTCAATACCTTAAAAATCAGCAGTGACGACTTTAAGACCTTGATGCAACCTAAGGGCTGGACGTTCGATCCTATTCCTTGGTGTGAAGACGGATTTTGGATCAGTTACGACGAAGAAGAACAGCTCGGCAATGCCTTAGAGCACATTCAGGGTCTATTCTACATTCAAGAAGCCAGCTCTATGTTGCCGCCGACCGCACTATTTACGCCTAGTGCAAAGTGGCAGTGCGTACTCGATCTCGCCTCCGCACCCGGTTCAAAAACCACTCAAATGGCCGCATTAATGCAAAACCAAGGCTTATTGGTGGCTAATGAGTATTCGGCGAGCCGCGTGAAAGTATTGCACGCCAATGTGCTGCGCATGGGTGCGAGCCACTGCGCCCTCACTCATTTCGATGGCCGTGTATTTGGCGAATACCTGTACGAAAGTTTTGATGCCGTGCTTATCGATGCGCCCTGTGGCGGTGAAGGCACAGTGCGTAAAGACGCCGATGCACTAAAACACTGGAGCCTAGACGATGTGCTGGCGATTAGCGAAACCCAAAAAGCCTTAATCGAATCGGCGTTTCTCGCCCTGAAACCCGGCGGCAGTTTGGTCTACTCAACCTGCACCTTAAACCGCCTCGAAAACCAAGGCGTGTGCGAGTATTTAAAGCAAGTCTACGGCGATGCGGTGCAATTTGAATCCTTAAGCGATTTATTTGATGGCGCAGATCGAGCTACAACGCCCGAAGGCTTCTTACATGTCTGGCCACAGATTTACGACAGTGAAGGTTTCTTTGTCGCTAAATTGACAAAAACCGCCTCAGTGCCGCGTTTACAGCCTGAGCCTAAACTGCAGAAAAACTTCCCCTTCACGCCCGCATCAGCGAAACAAGCCCAAGGGATCAAAGACTATTTTCAGCAGGATTTAGGCATCAGCTTACCGGACGAACTCATCATGGTTCGCGATGATGAATTCTGGCTATTCCCGCATGAATTCAACGCTTTTATCGGCCGTATGCGCTTTCAGCGTATTGGCATTAAACTCGCCGATAACAGTAAACACGGCTTTAAAGTCCGCCATGAAGCGATTATTGCATTAGCAGGAAAACAGCTCAGCCCAACCGCAAAAACGGTCGATGTGAGCGATGTTGAAGCGAAAGAGTATTTGATGGGGCGAGATATTGCCCTAAACACCGCAGTGAAAGCTCAAGGTGAAGTGATCGTCTGTTATGGCGGTGCACCATTAGGGATGGCGAAACATTTAGGCAATAAGTTAAAAAACAACCTACCCAGAGACTTAGTGAAAGATAAAGTGTTACTGCTACCAGAACAGACGAAATCGTTATAATTTCGCTGTTTTTTAGCGATAAATAACCTAAAAAAGGGGGAAAGTGAGCGCGACTATAAGACAAAAGCTCGACTACACTGAGTCTATTGTAAAGCGCACTGCATGGCGCTTTCACCTGTAGCGCACGGCTCTTCAATGAGCCATTCCCCTAGGCCCAAACAGCTTTAATCGTTTTGGGCCTTTTTTTATGCCTGTACGCTAACAATCACGCAATCGCATAAAGTGATTCAAAGCACTTGCTGCTAACGGCCAACTAAACGCGCTGCATCTTTGAATAAATTAAAGAAGTTATTGCTGGTGTATTCAGCAAGATCTTCATAACGCTCACCTCTAAGCTCTGCCACAAACTCAGCCACATCACGCACATAGGCAGGCTGATTCTCTTGTCCACGGTGTGGGATCGGCGCCAAATAAGGCGAATCAGTTTCAACTAGCAGACGATCCTGAGGCACTTTGCGAATAACGGTTCGCAGATCACCCGCATTTTTAAAAGTGACTATGCCTGAAACCGAAATATAAAAGCCGAGATCAATCGCCGCTTTCGCCATCTCCCAGTTCTCGGTAAAGCAATGCAGCACGCCGCCAACGTTATCCGCGTTGCCCTGCTTAAGCATATTGATCGTATCTTCACGTGCATCACGGGTATGGACAATTAAAGGTTTATTCACTTCTACCGCAAGGGCAATCTGCTGCTCAAAACATTGCTGTTGCAACAGCTTAGTGTCGTCGGCATAAAAATAATCTAACCCCGTTTCACCAATCGCGACCACTTTAGGATCGGTGGCAAAGCGGCGGATTTGCTCAACATCGAGGCCTTCTTTAACGTCTAATGGATGCACACCTGATGACAAAAATACCTGTTCGAAGGCTGCAACTTTATCTCGCATCGATTCAAATCCTTGCTGGCGTACATTCACGCACAACATATAGTCCACGCCACGGGCTTTAGCATTAGCAAGAATCTGTTCTAAGGTTTGTTGATCAGGCGCCGCTTTGAGGCGATCGAGATGGCAGTGTGAATCAATAAGCACAAGGATTTCCAAGCAGAGTAACAAAGGACGACAAGGATACCCAGCCAAGAGATCGAGGTCAAATTCAACAGAAGTAAATAGCCAGTTTAGGCAGTGAACAAACGTTTAAACCAGATCAATAATGCAGGCTAAGCTACATAGTGCAGGTTAGATCGCCGGAGGCGAGTTCGCGGGACAGTAACTTTTCGATATGGTGTTTATGGCTATCTGGCTCAGAAATAATTTTAATGCCAATCCCCACAGGGCGGCCACCCGACGCTCCTAAGGGATTAATCCACACCACAACACCACGAAATTCATTAGTGAGGGTTGCGCCGGGTAAACGATACGCAATCGTCAGCGGTTGGCCAAGATAATGACTTTCACTGGTCGCAATAAATAATCCTGCCGGCTTAATAAAAGGCATATAGGCACGATATAACTGATGTAAGGTATCAAAATTAACGACGAGATCTACCATGGCATATTACTTATTTGTTATCTCTCTATATTCTAAGACATAACTTTGACACAGGGCCAGATAATTGACGCTCGGCATTGTGCTTAAGCTATGACACATTCCCATGATCTTAGCCGCCAAATTCCCGAGCTGCGCATGAACAAACGCATCTTGATGGCTATTTTTCAGTAAAACCTGTCGTATAAGTAGGTACAAAACCTTAAGAACATCAATTATTTGTTGTTCACTTATTATTAACAAACTAGCACACAGATGACCAGACGACAAACTTTGTGCCCAATCTTTGCGAAATTGTAGCAAAGATTGATACCGACTCTGTTGGCTACCCTCAGACCGCAAGCTCTCAGCCAACTTTAACGGCCCACCCACCACACTCAAACACCAAGTTACATCCTCTTGAATACCACATCGCTGGGCAAGCCAGTTTTTGATGACCTCTCGACTCGGAACGACAAAAGGAATGCGTTGACAACGACTGCTAACCGTCGCCATCAAACGTGCAGGCGTATCCGACTGCAAAATCAGTAAGGTGTCTTTACCAGGCTCCTCAAGGGTTTTAAGGAGTGCGTTCGCGGCAGCGGAGTTAAGACGCTCGCTGTGGTGGATAATCGCTACACGCCTGCCACTTTGCTGTGCAGTGGCCGTCAGACGCGTACACAGCTCACGAATTTGATCGACTTTAATTTGATTGCCATCGGCGGCGATATGATAAAAATCAGGATGATTGCCCGCATCATAGAGCTGACAAGACTTACAAAAACCGCACGCTCCCACAGGCGTTGGCTGCACACACATAGCCGCGCGCGCCATAAACACACTCAGCAACTCACCGCCATAGGCTGAATCAATGCCAACGAGTTGTGCGTGAGGTATTTTTTGACGCGCTAATTGAGCTAAAAATGCCTGTCTTGGCCCTTCGAGCCAAGGTAATTGCTCAGCCGTAAATCCGGACTCGGCTACCATACCATCGCCTGAAGCACAGCTAAGATATCTTTGTGCACTTCGGCCATAGTTTGGCTCGCGTCTATAACCACAATACTGTCATCTTCGCTGGCAAGTTTGAGATACGTAGCGCGTGCGCGCTCAAAGAAATCAATCGCTTGTTGCTCAATTCTATCAAGTTCACCACGTTTAGCTGCACGGGTAAGCCCAAGCTTAGGATCTAAATCTAAGTACAAAGTAAGATCGGGTTTAAATCCCTTTAGTGTTGCAGTGCTCACCGCTTCCACTAACGGCATTAACCCTCTGCCACCACCTTGATAAGCTAATGACGATAGATTGTGTCTATCACCCAATACCCATTGTCCTTGCGCAAGCGCGGGCTTTATGACATTAGCAACTAACTGAGCTCTGGCAGCATAAATGAGTAAACACTCGGCCTCATCACACAGGGGATCATTCGCATCAGCAATCTTAACTAAATCACGGATACGTTCGGCCAATGGTGTACCGCCCGGTTCGCGGGTGCAAATCGGCGCTTTACCCGTATGTTTTTCAATAAAGTCGCGAATAAGGTTAATCGCACTCGACTTACCTGCGCCTTCTAAACCTTCAATAACGATAAATTTTGCAAAAACTGACATTGGATTTTCTTTCTCTGCATTTTTACTTTGGTGATTTTTCTGGCGTCGCTGGTTTTATCTTACGCTGATAGACGTCTACGGCGTGATTGTGTTCTTCAAGCGTGGTTGAAAACACATGGGTGCCATCGTTGCGCGATACAAAATAAAGGTAACTCACACTGGCGGGCTTAGACACGGCCATCAATGAGGCTTTACTCGGTGCAGCTATCGGCGTTGGCGGCAATCCAAAGATGCGATAAGTATTAAAAGGCGTCTCTTCGACTAAATCTTTGCGGGTGATATTGCCCTTATAGCGATCGCCCATACCGTAAATAACCGTCGGATCGGTTTGCAGACGCATACCTAGGTTAAGACGATTAACAAATACACCGGCGATTTGCTCACGCTCATGGGCTTGGCCGGTTTCCTTTTCAACTATCGATGCCAAAATCAGCATTTCATAGGGCGATTTTAACGGTAAATTAGGCGCCCGTTCCGCCCACGCTTTGGCAAGCTCCTGCTCCATCATTTTATAGCTTTGAGTCAGCATGACTTTAGCATCCGCCTCGGCGGTATAATGATAAGTGTCGGGGAAGAATTTCCCCTCAGGCAAACCAGAATCATCGCCTTGTGTCATCAATACTGCTGCAAATGCTTCTGGTGACATTTGTAAATGTGGAGCACTGGTAAGTTGTTGTTCCCATTCCACAATAGTTTTACCTTCAACTAAGGTCAAACTGAAGGTTTTTACTTTGCCGGCAATCAAATCATTGAGTAAATCAGTAATCGTTTGTGAAGGTGATATTTCATAAAGTCCCGTGCGAATTTTGGCAAGCTCAGGACGAAACTTAAGTAGCCACTTGAGTTTCCACGTATCTTGAATAACGCCGTCATCGGCAAGTTGCTGCGCCAGTTGATTTACACTGGTGCCACGTTCAACCTTCAACTCTTTAGGCTCGCTGAGACTCAGCGGCGTTTGACTGTATTCGACAACTGTTTGATAGCCCCAAAAGGCACCCAAACAGACTAAGGTTAGCAAGGTCAACAGGGTTGAACTGGCGATAATAATGATTTTTTTCATAGAGTGAGTGAAAGTGTCTGTCTAAGTTGCGCGGTAATCGGAGCACGGGTGAACTTGAGCGAGTCTATCGCCAGTACATCCACAATCCCTAAAACGCTGTTAGTGATAAACGCTGAGTCAAATTCGATTAAACGCTCGGCGCCAACGGGCAAACATTCGATATTCATGTTCTGTTCAAGCAAGGCCAACATTATCTGTTCGCGCATCACACCCGCCACGCCACACAGGGCTAATGAAGGCGTGATAATGCGATTATCTTTGATAAAAAACACATTCGCCATCGAAGATTCAATCACATTCTCCTCGATATCTTTGACTAACCAGTCATCAAATCCCTGCGGTAAAGAGTGTGATTTAATCAAAACTTGTTCGAGTCGATTTAAATGCTTCATCCCTGCCAACATCGGCTGCAAACCCAATCGTACCGACGAAGTTTTAAGGCTAATACCCTGTTGCTGCCACTGAGCATAATGGCCGGGGATAGTATGAACTGAGACGATTTCGGTAGGATTAACCGTTTCTGGCGGTGTATAGCCACGGCCACCAGCACCACGGGAAACGATTAACTTAATGCAATGATGAGGATATTCAATGGCTAAGGTATTCAGTTGCTGTTGCAATGCTTCACTCATTTGCCATTGAAATCCAAGCCTTGCGGCGCCTGCGGTTAAACGGGCTTGATGGGCTTCAAAAAACATAATCCCCTCAGCGTCCGTTCGCATCGTTGCAAACAGACCATCACCGTAGGCAAGCCCTCGATCAGAAGGGTCGACACTTGCCTGCGATGCGCCATTCACCCAGAACACGCGTGTTAGTCCTGACTGATACGGCTAGCCACCGCTTCTTGCTGATCTTTGTACTTGGCACTCTTACGGGTGTTATAAGGACGTGCAACCGCATGATTTAAGCGTTCAAAGTTAAGCGCACCTATAGTCATGCGTGGACGCAAAGCTAAAGGCAACTTACCGCTGTTATAAAACTCGAGCACAATTTTACCCTGCCAACCCGGATCGATACGGTGCGCCGTTACGTGTACCATCAGCCCTAAACGCGCTAGAGACGAACGGCCATCAAGCCAACCGACGATATCAGCAGGTAAAGTTACGCTCTCGTAAGTCACAGCCAAAGCCAATTCACCAGGATGCAAGAAAAATGCTTCGCCATCGGGGATTTCGATAATCTCACTCATCACCCGATCAAGCGCCGCTTGCATCTCAGCACTTGGACCACTCAAGTCGATAAAAGGCGCGGTATGATCTTTAAAGACGCGAAACTGTCCACCTAAGCGCACATCAACACTGACGCCTGAAATAGCTTCTATGCCTGGGCGAGGTTCTATTACGATAGTGCCGTTATCAAGGGCCTGTTCAATTTCGATATCGGTTAAGCGCATCTTGCCTATTACTCCTTGAGTTTTTATGTCGTTATTTTGCCAGTAAATGTTGGATACGAGTCTTTAAAATATCGGTCGCAATACGATTTTTGCCGCCACGGGGAACGATAATATCGGCGTATTGTTTTGAGGGTTCGATAAACTGTAAGAACATAGGACGCACGGTTTTCTTGTACTGTGAAATCACAGACTCCATAGTACGGCCCCGCTCGGCCACATCACGAGTTAAGCGACGTAGGAAACAAATGTCCAGCGGCGTGTCCATAAACACACTCGCGTCCATCAGGGCACGTAACTTAGGATCGGTCAGCAATAAGATACCTTCTAAAATGATCACTTTTTTCGGTGTCATCTTTAAGGTTTCTGCAGTGCGTGTATGTTCTGTATAGCTATAACAAGGGATATCAACAGCTTCGCCAGACTTGAGCAACTGTAAATGCGTGCACAGCAGTTGATGGTCCAGCGCTTTTGGATGATCGTAATTCGTTAATACCCGTTCATCCATGGATAAATGACTCTGATCGCGATAGTACGCGTCTTCATTAATTACCCCAATTTGATCTGTGCCTAAATCGCGGCGCAATTCGTCAAAAATCGTTTTGGCAATTAAACTTTTGCCCGATGCTGACGCGCCAGCAATTGCAATAATGACACACTGCTGAGAATTCATACCCTTAAACCTTACTCGTCATCTGAAACACTAATAGAAACTGTTTTCTGGCTTTGCTTTAAAGCCAGTTCTGCGCCCACTTTACGGGCAATTTCCCGATAAAGAGCTGCGACTTCACTGTCAGGTTCGGCAACGACGGTCGGCGCACCATTATCCATGGCTTCACGGATATTAATGTGCAGCGGCAAAGCGCCTAACAGTGGAACTTGATAGCGTTCAGCGATTTTACTGCCGCCGTGAGTTCCAAATGGATGTTCTTTATGACCACACTCAGGACATAAATGGAAACTCATGTTCTCGACAATACCCAGCACAGGAATGTTCACTTTCTGGAACATATTGATGCCCTTCTTGGCATCGGCCAGCGCGATATCCTGCGGTGTAGTCACGATAACAGCGCCGCTCACAGGGACTTTTTGCGATAACGTGAGCTGAATATCCCCTGTGCCTGGTGGCATATCAACGACTAAATAATCCAGTTCTGGCCATTGTGTTTCATTCAGTAACTGGGCCAACGCGCCCGCGGCCATTGGGCCACGCCACACGGCAGCTTCATCACCACTGAGCATAAAACCAATCGACTGCGCGGCAATACCATGGGCACTGGCGGCTGTCATATGTTTGCCATCGGGGGAAAGCGGTCTGAAATTAGGGATACCTAACATCATAGGCACTGACGGGCCGTAAATATCGGCATCGAGAATACCCACCTGCGCACCTTCGGCCGCTAATGCCAAAGCTAAGTTCACCGCTGTGGTTGACTTACCCACGCCGCCCTTACCTGAGGCTACGGCAATCACTTGCTTCACATTGGCAATCGGCGCAATAGAAGATAACGCTGAGTAGGCTTTAGGTTGAAAATCGATTTCACACTCGACTTCATCAATAGCATCGAGCACCGCTAACTTATTCGTCAGCGCCATGACAGTGTCGCGATACTGAGTCATACAAGGGTATGGATAGACTAAGCCAAGCTGCAAACGCTTACCTTCCAATGCCAGCTTATTTACGCATCCTGCGCTCACTAACCCTTTCGCGAGATACGGGTCAACAAATGAATCGAGAATAGCCAGAACTGGCCCGAGAAGATCGTCATTCAGACGATAATCAGTTTGAGTTGAAGACAAAAGAATTACCCCCACCAATAAATTTGCCCAAGTGTACCAGATAATGCAGAAAACATTAGCGCAGATTTAGCTCAATTGGCTCAGGTTTTGATGAAAATCATCCTGTAATCGGTTAGTATCTCTACCAATATTTTTGGCCCACCACGATATTTGAGACAAGATGGCAACTTCACAACGTAAAATTCTCGTGACCAGCGCACTTCCCTATGCAAACGGACCGATACATTTAGGTCACATGCTGGAATACATACAGACAGATATCTGGTCGCGTTATCAAAAGCTTCGTGGACATGAGTGCCACTATATTTGTGCCGATGACGCCCATGGCACGCCAATCATGCTTAAAGCACAGCAATTAGGCATAGCACCAGAAGACATGATTGCACAAGTGAACAAAGAACATCAGCAGGATTTTGCCGATTTCAATATCGCCTTCGATAACTATCACAGCACCCACAGCGATGAAAACCGCGTACTGGCGAGTGATATTTATCTCAAGCTACGTGCGAATGGCTATATCAAGAGCAAGAGTATTTCTCAGCTGTTCGATCCTGAGAAATCCATGTTCCTGCCAGACCGCTTCGTAAAAGGCACTTGTCCTAAGTGTAAGTCACTGGATCAATACGGCGATAACTGTGATGCCTGCGGCGCGACTTACAGCCCAACTGAGCTCATCAATCCAAAATCAGCGGTATCGGGTGCGACACCAGTGATGAAAGACACTGAGCACTTTTTCTTCGACCTGCCCGCCTTCGAAGGCATGCTAAAAGAGTGGACTCGCTCTGGTGCCCTGCAAGTCGAAATGGCCAATAAACTCGACGAATGGTTCGAGCAAGGTCTGCAGCAATGGGATATCACCCGTGATGCACCGTATTTTGGTTTCGAAATTCCCGATGCGCCAGGTAAGTATTTCTACGTTTGGCTAGATGCGCCTATCGGTTATATGGGTTCGTTCAAAAACCTCTGTGACAAACGCCCTGAGCTGAGCTTTGAGGAATTCTGGGGCAAAGATTCAACCGCCGAGGTTTATCACTTCATCGGTAAAGACATAGTCTACTTCCACAGTCTGTTTTGGCCAGCCATGTTACACGGCTCAGGTTACCGCCAGCCAAACAGCGTCTATGCCCACGGCTATGTGACGGTCAACGGCGCTAAGATGTCAAAATCCAAAGGCACTTTCATCAAGGCGCGAACTTATTTAGATCATTTAGATCCTGAATATTTACGTTACTACTACGCCGCCAAACTCAGCAGCCGTATCGACGATTTAGATTTAAATCTCGAAGATTTCGCCCAGCGCGTGAATTCAGACTTAGTCGGTAAGCTAGTGAACTTAGCCTCGCGCACCGCAGGTTTTATCACTAAACGTTTCGATGGCAAGCTAGCGAAAATTAACGACACCAAACTGACTGAGGCGTTTCTAGCCAAGCAAGAGGTGATTGCCGAATTTTACGAAGGCCGCGAATACGGCAAAGCAATGCGCGAAATCATGGCACTGGCGGATATTGCTAACGGTTTTGTAGCCGATGCAGCACCTTGGCAAATGGTGAAACACGATGATCAACAGGAAGCGGCCCATCAAGTGTGTTCAAATGCCTTGAATCTGTTCCGTATTCTCGTGACGTATCTAAAACCTGTATTGCCACGTTTAGCCCAAGATGTGGAAGCCTTCTTCCAACTACCGCTCACTTGGAATGCATTGAACCAAGATTTAGCGGGTCATGAAATCGCGCCATTCAAAGCCATGATGCAACGTGTTGAGCTCGATAAAGTCAATGCTATGGTTGCCGACTCTAAGGATAACCTGCAAGTCACGGCCGATGCACCAAAGACGGCTGCGCCTGAAAAAACAGCTAAAGTTTCATCGGTTAGTAGTGAGCCACTGATTGACGATCCTATCAGTGAGACCATCAACTTTGATGATTTTGCGAAAATCGACCTGCGTATCGCTCGTATCGTGAAAGCCGAGCATGTTGCTGACGCCGACAAGTTACTGAAGTTACAACTCGACATCGGTGGCGAAACACGCCAAGTGTTTGCAGGGATCAAATCGGCCTATTCGCCAGAAGACCTTGAAGGCAAACTAACTGTGATGGTGGCTAACTTAGCACCACGTAAGATGCGTTTTGGTATGTCAGAAGGCATGGTTTTGGCCGCTGGCCCTGGTGGCAGCGACCTGTGGATTTTAGAACCCCATGAAGGCGCACAGCCTGGCATGCGGGTTAAGTAATCTGCGCTAGATAACGCTCGAAAAATCAATAAGGCCGCATTTTATGTGGCCTTATTTGTTGGTTTTGACTGCTAGTCAATTCGTGGTGCCGAGTATCACTTCGTCTTTTAAAAGACTGAGTTTAAGCCATTTAATTTTAACTGAGTGGTTTAAGAGACCGAGTTAAAACTCGTATTTCTATCGACAAGATATTCACGGCAATGTGACATTCATATCAGTGACAAGTCTAAAATCGACGCAGTGCTAACTGAATAACTCGAGGAGTCGTTATGGGAAATATCGTTGAGCAGTTGCTGTTTTCGGCCTCGATTACGGGCCCAATCTGTTTGATGTTAGCGCTCGGTGTGATCCTAAAACGCACCCAAGTCATCAATGAAAACTTTATTGATGTTGCATCAAGATTAGTCTTTAACGTGACGCTGCCAGCATTGCTGTTCCTTAGCATCATTAGTTCCAATCACGATCTCGCCTCCAGCGCGCCCTTAATTGGCTATGGTTTAGCAGCCAATTTCCTGTTTTTTCTACTCTCCACCTATGCAACTGGGCGGCTATTTTCCAAGCACAAAGACCAAGGAGTGATTATTCAAGGGGGTTTTAGGGCCAATACCGCCATTATCGGCTTAGCTTACGTTTCCAACGCCTATGGGAGTTCTGGTGTTGCCTTAGCCGCAGTCTATGTTGCCTCGATGACGCTGCTGTATAACATTCAAGCGGTTATTTGCCTAAGCCCTAAAGGTGAAGAATCCAGCCAACGTGCATTTGGCGTGATCATCAAGACCATCACCAAAAATCCGTTGATCATTGCCATTATGGCCGGCATCTTTTTCTATTTGCTTGCTATTCCAGTACCGAAAATGGTGCTCGATGCGGGACAATACTTTGCCAATATGACCCTGCCATTAGCGCTACTGTGTACCGGCGGCTCGCTCGATATTGGTTCACTCAAACATGAAAAGCATACAACTTGGTTCTCGACCGCATTGAAACTGATCTTTGCCCCGCTTTTTATCACTATTGGGGCCTTGCTGTTGGGTTATCGAGGGATTGAGTTAGCAATGGTCTTTTTAATGAGTTCTGCACCCACCGCAGCCGCAAGCTATGTGATGGCGCGCGCCATGGGTGGCAATGCGCCCCTTGCGGCCAATATTATTGCGCTAACCACAGTCTGCTCGCTGATCACGTGCACCTTAGGCATCTTTGTATTGTCCACTTTTGGGCTGATCTAGCAGCTAAAGGCTAAGAGCTGATTGCACAAACGCTAGAGAAACGGATTTGAGTGACTATAAGTAATAATAAACCACAATAAAAAAGGCGAGCCATGCTCGCCTTTCGTTTAGGAATAAAACAGTTAGATGGTCATCATAAGCCGCTTTATGAATGGATTAGACCGGATTGGTGATATCCACAAAATGGTGCACGAGATCAAACTCGCGGGCGAGGTGACGGCCTAAGGCTTGAATGCCAAAACGTTCTGTCGCATGGTGCCCCGCCGCAAAATAATGTATGCCCTGCTCTACCGCACTATGGAACGTTCGCTCGGACACTTCACCACTGATAAACGCATCCACACCTAAACTCGCCGCAACATCGATATAATCCTGTGCGCCACCAGTACACCAAGCTACATGTTGGATCTTAGCATCGCGATCACCAATGTGCAGTGGGGCTCTGCCTAACGCATTCTCAAGAGTGTGAGAAAATTCGCTAGCACTGACTGCAAGATCAAGTTTTCCACGCCACAGTAGCCCCTGAGCCACCTCTTCGATGGCTTCTGCGTCGACGATCCCAAGCTGTCTCCCCAAAGTCGCGTTATTACCGAGCATTGGGTGGGCATCTAAGGGTAAATGATACCCAAACAAGCTAATATCATGCTTGAGCAGCGCCTTAATTCGGCGTTGTTTCATGCCTGTGATCACTTCAGGCTCATTCTTCCAAAAAAAGCCGTGATGAACCAATATCGCATCGGCGTTTAATCGAATCGCTTCATCGATCAAGGCCTGACACGCTGTCACGCCCGTGACTAAGGTGCGGATCTCATCCTTGCCTTCTACCTGCAGCCCATTGGGTGCGTAATCCTTAAAGGCCGACACATGTAAAAAATCGGCTAAATATTGGCTTAGTTCTGTCCGTGTCATTGCATTACCGTCCGTTACTCTAGATGACCATTTACTGAAGATGAGCACTTATTCAAGATGAGACAATCGCTTACATCGCGATATCAACACGCACGCCACCTTGCAGGTACACCACTCGAACTCTGTCACCCGCGTTAAACGTCATGCCAGCATCGTAATCTTGGATCACCATGACCTGAGTGCCATCTTCTTGATTGATCATCAGTTCCACCAGCTTAAACGATTGCACGCTAGTACCGCTGCCATAACGGTTACCGATCCCCCCACCAATCAAGGCACCTAAAATCGTCGCCACATCTCGACCCGAACCGCCACCAAACTGATTACCAATCACCCCACCCGCTAAGGCGCCGCCGAAGGTTTTCCAACCTTGATTACGGTCTTCAATTAACTGGGTTTCGGTGATATTACGTACCGAAGTGATATCGCCATAGAGTACTTTCTCAACTGGCACGGCTTGATTGCGATCATAGCCAGCATTAGCGGGACTGATGATAAAAGCAAAAATAAACATAAAGCTTGCTAGAGTAGGTTTCCACATATCTGAATTTCCGCTAACTTAATAATAAGGTCTATAACTAAATCATACTCAATTGTGAAGTCACTGTCTTTCCTGAATCACGAATTTGACGCTTTTCCTTCGCCCGAGCACGCCTTAACCGATCCTAATGGTTTATTGGCTATCGGCGGCGACTTACGTCCTGAACGTTTACTCTCTGCTTACTACAACGGTATTTTTCCTTGGTTTAATTCTGACGATCCCATCCTATGGTGGTCACCGGATCCCCGCGCCGTGTTTATTCCAGGTGAAATTCACATCAGCACCAGCCTGCGTAAATACTTAAAAAAACAACCTTGGCGGATCACAATCAATCACGCTTTCACCGATGTGATGGCTGGATGCGCGCAGCCAAGAGAAAAACAGAGCGGCACTTGGATCACCCAAGAAATTCAAATGGCCTATCGCGAATTGCATCACACAGGTCATGCCCACTCCATTGAAGTGTGGGAAGGTGAACGTTTAATCGGTGGGCTTTACGGCTTAGCGATCGGCCAAGTATTTTGCGGCGAATCCATGTTTCACCGTAAAACCAATGCGTCCAAGGCCGCCGTTGCAGCACTGCAACAACATTTACTCAAGATGGGATTCAAACTCATCGACGCACAAGTGATGAATCCCCACCTAGAAAGTTTGGGAGCTAAAGCTATTAAACGCATTGATTTTATAACGTTACTGAGCGAACTGAGAAACAATCCCGTGGACCCAAATACTTGGGCCACTAAAGAGGTCATCCTTGAACTCGAGTAAAGCATCGATCGCTATCGGTATCAGTCAAATATTTCCCTGCAGCTACCTTGATGGCCAGCAGGAGCAGCTACTCGTCATCCAAGAAGATACGCTCGATCCCATTTTATTTGAGCGTTTGCTCGCAGTGGGTTTTCGCCGCAGTGGTAGCTCTATCTACAAACCACGTTGCCCTAGATGCAGTGCATGCCAACCAATCCGTGTACCAACGCATGAATTTGTCCCATCGAAACGCCAAAAACGCACTTTAGCAAAAAACCAAGATCTGACCTGGCGAATAACATCGGAGCAAACCGCCGAGCAATATACGCTATATGAACATTACATTCGTGGGCGACATTTTGACGGCCCCATGTTTCCCCCGAGTGAAGATCAATATAATCACTTTCTTTTTTGCCATTGGTTACCGCCAACATTTATCGAAGTCTATGATGGAAATAAATTATTGGCAGTTGCGGTCACTGATAGTTTGCCCAATAGTCTTTCGGCAATTTACAGCTATTTTGACCCCGACGAAGAACATCGCTCCCTCGGCGCACTGTTAATTTTAATTCAGTGTCGACTGGCGAAACTCATGAATAAAGAATTTGTTTATCTCGGATATCAAATAGATGAAAACCGTAAGATGTCTTACAAGCGTTTGTATCGCCCTTATCAAATTCTGACACCGACGGGCTGGGAGTATTCCCAAGTTTGCTAAGTACTTCCCCTTTACAGCGGGGGGAATTTGGGGCATGATACGCCCGTTTTTTATATTCGAAGGCTAATGGGATAATTAATTAATGGCGAAAGAAGACAACATTGAAATGCAAGGCACTATCCTTGAAACCTTGCCAAACACAATGTTTCGTGTAGAGCTTGAAAATGGTCATGTGGTGATAGCCCACATTTCAGGCAAAATGCGTAAAAACTACATCCGGATCCTCACTGGCGATAAAGTTACCGTCCAGCTGACTCCTTATGATCTGACCAAAGGTCGCATTGTCTTCCGCGCACGCTGATATAGCCTCTTAGATTTAAAAACCCGGCAAGGCCGGGTTTTTTTGTTTGCGAAAGATGAAAAAAATGGCTGCAATTGCAGCCATTTTTATGTCTAAAACTAACGGATAATCAAGCATTAAGCTTTTGTTGTGGCTTTTTCGTGACGTTCGGTACGAATGACAATCTCGCCCTCCTTCACATCCACATACGCAACACCGCCTGACTCTAAGACACCAAATAAGATCTCGTCTGCCAATGGACGTTTGATCAATTCGGTCACGACCCGAGCCATTGGACGTGCACCCATGTTCTTATCGTAGCCTTTCTCGGCCAATAAGGTTCTGGCTTCGTCGCTGACTTCCAAAGTAACGTGTTTTGCATCCAACTGAGCCTGCAATTCCACCAAGAATTTATCGACCACTTTGGCGATAATCGTCATGTCCAAATGATTGAACCAAATGATGGAATCGAGACGATTTCGAAATTCTGGCGAAAATACTCGATTAATTTCAGATAATGCATCTTGGGTGTGATCTTGCTGGGTAAAGCCAATAGACTTACGAATAGTCTCCTGTACACCCGCGTTAGTGGTCATCACCAAAGTCACATGTCTGAAGTCAGCCTTACGACCATTATTATCGGTCAAAGTACCATGATCCATCACCTGCAACAGCAGGTTATAGACATCACGGTGAGCCTTCTCTATTTCATCCAATAGCACGACACAGTGCGGATTTTTAATCACAGCATCCGTGAGCAAGCCACCTTGGTCATAACCCACATAACCAGGAGGCGCACCAATCAGGCGTGACACTGTATGGCTTTCCATGTACTCAGACATGTCAAAGCGCACCAGTTTCATCCCCAAGCAGTTGGCCAGTTGGTTAGTGACTTCGGTTTTACCCACACCGGTTGGACCGGCGAATAAGAAGCTCCCCACAGGTTTTCTGTCAGCACCTAAGCCACTGCGCGATAAGCGAATGGCCGAACTCAGACTCTCAATGGCCTTATCTTGGCCAAAGACCACCATCTTAAGGTTACGCTCAAGGTTACGCAGTAAGTCCTTATCAGTAGCGGATACCGACTTCTCAGGGATACGTGCCATTTTCGCCACAATCGACTCAATCTCGGCCTGGCCTATGGTCTTTTTACGTTTGCTCATAGGCAACATCACCATACGAGCCCCCGCTTCATCGATAACATCGATAGCTTTATCGGGTAAATGCCTGTCATTAATGTGCTTGGCCGATAATACTGCAGCGCTGCTGATCGCGGCCTGAGTATAACGAACACCATGATATTCTTCGTATTTAGACTTAAGCCCCATCAAAATCTTAGTGGTTTCTTCCACTGAAGGCTCATTGATATCTACCTTTTGGAAACGACGTGCCAGCGCACGGTCTTTCTCAAAAATACTTTGATATTCTTGGAAAGTCGTCGAGCCCATGCAGCGCAAATTACCGCTAGATAGCAAAGGTTTCAACAGATTAGAGGCATCCATTACGCCGCCGGAGGCCGCGCCCGCACCGATAATGGTGTGGATCTCATCGATGAATAGGATGGCATGCTTATCCGCCGCAAGTTCTTTTAGCAGGTTCTTAAAGCGTTTTTCAAAGTCGCCGCGATACTTAGTTCCCGCCAGCAGTGAACCTAAATCTAAGGAATACACTGTCGCTTCAAGCATTACATCGGGCACTTGTTTATTGACGATGCGATACGCCAATCCTTCAGCTATCGCCGTTTTACCTACACCCGCCTCACCCACTAACAGTGGATTATTTTTACGGCGACGGCACAGGGTTTGAATCGCGCGCTCAATTTCTTGGTCGCGACCAATCAGTGGGTCAATGATCCCTTGCTTTGCAAGTTGGTTTAAGTTGGACGCAAATTGCGACAACATACTGCGCTCTTCGCTGCCTTCGCCCTGATCTTCGACACGTTCTTGATCTTGATGTGACTCAGCATCATCATTTTTGGCGAAACCATGGGAAATAAAATTCACTACGTCTAAGCGACTAATATCGCAGCGGCGCAGTAAATACACGGCTTGGGATTCTTGCTCACTGAAAATGGCAACTAACACGTTAGCGCCGTTCACTTCATTGCGACCCGATGACTGCACATGGAATACTGCCCGTTGCAGCACTCGCTGGAACCCAAGCGTCGGCTGAGTTTCTTTGTCATCATCAATATCGGCAATAATTGGGGTTGTTTGTTGGATAAAGCTTGCCACTTCATCTCTGAGTTTATCTAGATTCGCTCCACAGGCGATTAACGCTTCTTGAGCCGCAGGATTGTCGATCAGAGCTAATAACAGATGTTCCACTGTCATATACTCGTGACGCGCGTCTCTGGCTTGCTGAAACGCCAGATTTAAGGTGACTTCCAGATCTTTGTTCAGCATAAGCACCCCCAAAATTAACAACAGACTACAGAGTAAAGCGGTTTTATGCTTTCTCTAACGAACACAGTAACGGATGTTGGTTTTGTCTTGCAAATTGATTTACTTGTATCACCTTAGTTTCTGCAATCCCAAACGGGAAAATACCGCAAATTCCTTTTCCTTGGTGATGGATCGTCAACATGATATCGGTCGCTTCCTGCTCGTTCTTGCGAAAGAAAACCTGCAAAACTTCAATCACAAAATCCATTGGGGTGTAATCATCATTATTGAGCACCACCTTATACATCGAAGGCGGCATTAACTCTGATTCGACACGTTCTTCAACGTGTTCAATATTTCCTATCTTTGCCATTTTTTAATACTAGCCTCTCGTGTTGGCCTCTTCCAATTGATCCGTTCAAATTAATCAGTTGTTACCCCTTTGTTAATTTTAGCTTGACTTCCGCATTTACTCCTTACATTCTGTTGTGCAGACGGTGAACGAATACCCGTCTATACAGGTTTTACTATCTTACTGGTAAGTAGACAACAGAAGGAAGTGGAAGTATGGCAAGCGGAACTGTTAAATGGTTCAACAACGCCAAAGGATTCGGGTTTATTTGCCCTGATCAAGGTGGTGAGGACGTTTTTGCACACTATTCTACCATTGAAATGGAAGGCTATCGAACTCTAAAAGCAGGCCAACCCGTTCAATTTGAAGTAGAAGCCGGTCCAAAAGGGATGCACGCTTCAGCCATTTCACCAACAAAATAACGTTTGGTGAGGCCAATGATCAAAAAGGCAGGGACTTGTCCCTGCCTTTTTATTGCTGCGTGTTTCATCAATTCTCACCACTTAATACTGCATCGCTCATCATCATTTCGCATGAATTTAATTCAAGTTCAATCGCCGCACATCACCCATTACATCCCAGCAAAAAGATTTTATCATCGGTCTCGACAGCAAATTTAGGGTATAAAAAAGGATCTGCAATGCAGACCCTTTTTTAAAATCAGTCTAATGACTTACAACTTTACATCAACTTAGATGGCCACACTGACGCGCACGCCATCTAAAAGTGATAACGAGCGGGATTAAGCAATCAACAGCTTGTTCAACGTCTCGCTTGGGCGCATGGCTTTTTTAGCCTTAGCCGCATCTAAACGGTAGTAACCGCCTAAATCGACTGGTGCACCTTGTGCCGTCGCTAATTCAGCCACAATCACTTGCTCATTCGCCGCTAGCGCATGCGCTAACGGAATGAAGTGAGCTTGTAACTGCTCATCGCCCGTTTGCGCTGCTAAGGCTTGTGCCCAGTACATGGCTAAGTAGAAATGACTGCCACGGTTATCCAGCTCACCGACTCTTCTTGATGGCGATTTATTGCTATCTAAGAATTGGCCAATGGCTTGATCTAACGTATCGGCTAACACTTGGGCTTTTGGATTGCCCACGGTTTGGCTTAAATGCTCAAGAGACGCTGCCAGAGCCAAGAATTCACCGAGCGAATCCCAACGTAAGTGACCTTCTTTCTCAAGCTGTTGCACGTGTTTAGGTGCACTACCGCCAGCACCTGTTTCAAATAGACCGCCGCCGTTCATTAATGGAACGATTGACAGCATTTTGGCACTGGTGCCTAGCTCGAGGATGGGGAACAAGTCAGTCAGGTAGTCACGTAGAACGTTACCCGTAACTGAAATGGTATCTTTGCCTTCTTTGATGCGAGCCAAAGACAAACGCGTCGCGTCTTCTGGAGACATAATGCTAATGTCTAAGCCATCAGTATCATGCTCTGGCAGATACTGCTGCACTTTTGCAATGATTTGCGCATCGTGGGCACGTTTGCTATCTAACCAGAATACCGCTGGAGTATTGCTTAAACGGGCACGGCGCACGGCCAGTTTAACCCAATCACGTATTGGTGCGTCTTTAACTTGACACATTCTCCAGATATCGCCCGCTTCGACGTTATGGCTCATCAATACCTTACCGCTGGCATCGACAACGTTGACCACACCGTCAGCAGGAATTTCAAAGGTCTTATCGTGGCTGCCGTACTCTTCGGCTTTTTGCGCCATCAAGCCCACGTTTGGCACGCTGCCCATGGTTTTAGGATCAAAAGCGCCGTGCTCTTTACAGAAAGCAATCGTTTCTTGGTAGATACCGGCATAACAACGATCTGGGATCATGGCTTTAGTGTCATGCAGTTGACCGTCTGGTCCCCACATTTGGCCAGATGAACGAATCGCAGCAGGCATAGACGCATCGATAATGATGTCGCTTGGCACGTGTAAGTTGGTGATACCTTTGTCAGAATCAACCATAGCCAATGCGGGACGCGCAGCGTAAACGGCGGCGATATCGGCTTCGACTTCGGCGCGGCTATCAGCAGGTAATGTCGCTATTTTGGCATAAACATCACCAAAACCGTTGTTAACATCTACGCCTAATTCAGCGAAAAGCGCCGCATGTTTGTCAAATACTGGCTTGAAGAATACCTTCACAGCGTGACCAAACATAATAGGATCAGACACTTTCATCATAGTGGCTTTCAGATGCAGCGATAACAGCACATCTTCTGCTTTGGCGTTTTCGATTTCACGCTCATAGAAGCTCACTAAGGCTTTTTTACTCAACACCGCAGCATCGATGATTTCGCCAGCCAGCAACTTAAGACTGGACTTGAGTACTACTTCTTGACCATCTTTTGGGGTCAGCACGATATTCACACTGCCCGCATCAGATAAAGTAACAGACTGTTCGCTGCCGTAGAAATCACCGTCAGTCATGTGGGCAACGTGTGACTTGGAATCTTTGGCCCATTTTCCCATGGAATGCGGGTTTTTCTTGGCGAAGTTTTTCACCGATAATGGGGCACGGCGATCTGAGTTACCTTCACGCAGTACTGGGTTTACCGCACTGCCTTTAATCTTGTCGTAACGTGTTTTAATTGACTTTTCAGCGTCGGTTTTTGGCTCATCCGGATAATTAGGGATGTCGTAACCTTTTTGCTGCAGTTCAAGGATACAGGCTTTTAATTGTGGGATCGAAGCACTGATATTCGGTAACTTGATGATGTTCGCTTCTGGCTGATTCGCTAACTCGCCAAGCTCAGTCAGATGGTCGCCAATCTTTTGTGCTTCGGTCAGTTGCTCAGGGAAACTGGCAATAATACGGCCCGATAACGAGATATCACGGGTTTCAACCGCAACGCCCGCGGCGTCGGTAAACGTTCTGATAATAGGTAAGAGTGAGAGGGTGGCCAGTGCTGGCGCTTCGTCTGTTTCAGTGTAAATAATTGTTGATGAGTTATCTTTCATGTTACATCCTACATTATTGTAATAATTTAATATTTTTTATAATAATTTTATAGCATGGCGAACAAATCTGAGCACAGGGAAAATATCAATCAAGGCAATCGACCACGCCCTCACCTTTCAAATTCTCAATGCCCTTCTGTCTTTGCGCGCAAGCTAAAATTTGTTACAACGACTCATTAAAACCTAATAAACATTTAGGCACAGATCACATTTTCTGGCCGACATCATAGAGCATTCGCAATAATATTCAAATTCCACTAACGGCGAATGCCAAGTACACTATGACCACATTAACGACTCAATCAAGTCAGGTAAGCGTGTCTCAACCTCCTGTTAGCAAAAGTATGAACAAAAACAAGTTTCAACCTAAAGGTGCCAATGCCAGCGCAAGTTCCCCAGCCAAGAGCCCGATTAAGCCCGCCAGCAGAGGCCCTGCCAACCGCGCTACCGCCGTAGATAGCAAAGTGGCGCCAGCACGAAATGCCAATGGCAGTTTAAAGAAAGAACCCTTTAAAAATCCTAATCGACGCGCAATTGCGGCGGCAAAACCGGTGCAGAGCCAAACGATTGCGCCGATTATTGTGCTGTTTAATAAGCCTTTTGATGTACTTTGCCAGTTTACCGATGAACAAGGTCGTAAGACCCTAAAAGACTATATCCCGATTGCTGACGTGTATGCCGCAGGCCGCTTAGACAGAGACAGTGAGGGCTTGTTGTTGCTGACCAATGACGGTCAATTACAGGCAAGACTGACAGAGCCGAAAAAGAAAACCTTTAAAACCTATTGGGTGCAAGTAGAAGGCGTTCCGACGGAAGATGTACTGACAAAACTGCGCCAAGGTGTTGAATTAAATGATGGTGTAACGCTGCCAGCTAAAGTCAAAATTATGGATTCACCCGACGTTTGGCCACGTAATCCACCGGTGAGAGAGCGCAAAAATATCCCAACAACTTGGCTAGAAATCCAAATTCATGAAGGCCGCAACCGCCAAGTCAGACGCATGACAGCGCATATCGGTTTTCCGACCTTAAGATTAATCCGTTATAAAATAGGCCAATGGAGTCTAGATAATTTGCCATCGGGTGAGCACAAATGCATCCGTCTCGGTGATGAAGTCTAAATTTCAGCCTAATTTCTGCATTCAAATCCACTCAAAGGAGGCTCAATGAGTCAAAGATATAAACCCAATGTGACCGTCGCATGTATTGTTCATGCAACTTCACAGGACAAATATCTGATGGTAGAAGAGTGGATTGAAGGCGAGCAACGCTTTAATCAACCCGCGGGTCACTTAGAAGCAAATGAAAGTTTAATCCAAGCCTGTGAGCGCGAAGTGTTTGAAGAAACGGGGTTATCACTCAAAGCCCAAGGACTCGTCGGCATTTATCAACTCAGCGCCAGTGAAGACTTAGCCTTTGTACGCTTTACTTTTTTCGTGCAGTTAGATGATATGCCCTCACCTGCGCCGCAGGATAAAGCGATCCATAGTGCGCATTGGTTAAGTCTTGCGCAGATAGAAGCCAAGCCATCTTTACTGCGCAGTCCCTTAGTACTCGATTGCTTAAAAGACTATCTCAATCAGGCACAAAATGGCCAAACTTATCCCCTTAGCTTACTCAATAGTGACCGCCTCACGATAGCCCAAACGAGCAAGGCGTGATAGAATACCGCCCCGCATAAACGGCTGGCTAAGCTTAATGCGTGTGCTACTGCAGAGGCCTTGTACAGCAAATAAATAGTTGGCCGTAAATGCGAGGTTTACTGACAGTTTGCGGACTCATTTTATTTGATAGCGCTGGCAAAGTTTGATTTAGCAATCAGCAGCACAGCACCTAGATGTAAAGTGAGCTTGGATTTAAAGTGAGCTTGGTTTTTTAGTTAGCCCATATTTTTAGTTAGGTTAGGTATTTTTGTTACGCGCTCAATGTCGCGGCTTAAATTCATCCACCTAGCCAACACACATACTCAATGGTTTTTAGGATTTATGACATCAATCGAACCCACTCATACAGGAAAAAAAGTCATTGTCGGCATGTCCGGCGGTGTAGATTCATCTGTTTCAGCCTATTTGCTTATGCAGCAAGGCTATCAGGTTGAAGGCCTTTTCATGAAGAACTGGGAAGAAGATGACAACAATGAGTACTGCGCGGCCGCAGAAGATTTAAAAGACGCCCAAGCCGTGTGCGACAAGCTTGGGATCAAGCTACATACAGTCAACTTTGCTGCCGAATATTGGGACAATGTATTTGAGTATTTCCTCGCCGAATACAAAGCCGGCCGCACGCCAAATCCCGATATCATGTGCAACAAAGAAATCAAATTTAAGGCATTTTTAGAATTTGCCGATGAAATCCTCGACGCTGATTACATCGCAATGGGCCACTATGTTCGCCGTCGCGATAACAGCGACGGCAGTACGCAAATGCTCCGTGGCGTTGATGGCAATAAAGATCAAAGTTATTTCCTCTACACCCTTAGCCATGAGCAAGTTGCCCGAAGCCTGTTCCCTGTCGGTGAGCTCGAAAAACATCAAGTTCGTGAAATTGCGAAAGAAATGGGCTTAATCACCCATGACAAAAAAGACAGTACTGGCATCTGCTTTATCGGTGAGCGCAAGTTCACTGAATTTCTAGGGACTTATTTACCGGCGCAGCCTGGCAATATCGAAACCCCAGAAGGCGAAGTCATAGGCACGCACCAAGGACTCATGTACCACACCTTAGGCCAACGTAAAGGCTTAGGCATTGGCGGCATGAAAAACAGCAATGACGATCCTTGGTATGTGGTCGATAAAGATCTTGAGCGTAACGTATTGATCGTGGGTCAAGGCGGACACCATCCCCGTTTGATGTCGACCGGCATGACAGTTAACCAACTGCATTGGGTGGATAGAACTGGGCCTGTCGATGGTTGTCATATCACTGTCAAAACCCGTTATCGCCAACAAGATGTGCCTTGTACATTGACCTACACAGATGAACACACCTTGCGCGTGGTCTTCGATGAACCTGTTGCGGCGGTGACGCCTGGACAGTCTGCGGTATTTTATGATGGTGAAGTCTGCCTAGGTGGCGGCATCATAGATCAATTAATCCGAGGGTAACGCGTGAACGAGCAACTCATTAACCGGACTATGGCGTTTGCAGGCATACTGCAAGCCATTGCCCAAGTTCAACATTTAGCGCGCCATGGCGAATTGGATAATGCCGAGCTCGCAGCGAGCTTAAACACTATTCTCGTCACCAATCCTGACAATACGGCCGATGTCTACCAAGATAAAATCGTATTGCAAAAAGGCTATAAACTGATCCTGAATCAGCTCGGTGACAGCAGCCAAAAAGATGTTGAAATCACCCGCTATTTAGTGGGCGTGCTTGCCCTTGAGCGTAAACTCGTGCGCTCTAACAGTGGCTTAGGCATGTTGGCTGAACGTATTAATCAAGTGAATCGCCAGCTACATCATTTTGCCATCACAGATGAGCAAGTTGTTGCCAATCTTGCCAGCATTTACAGTGACATCATCAGTAATTTAGGGCCAAAAATCCAAATATCGGGTAATCCTGTGTGTTTGCAGCGCCCTATTGTACAACATAAAATTCGTGCTCTGCTGCTTGCCGCTATACGCAGCGCAGTACTGTGGCGTCAGTTGGGCGGTAAACGTCGACATTTAGTCTTCGCCCGCAAAGCCATAGTCGATACAGCCAAGAAAAGTCTTACCCTATAATAAAATTAGCGTTCATCAAGGAGCTACACATGGATCTTTCCGCACTAACTGCTATCTCTCCGGTAGACGGTCGTTATGGTAGTAAAACCGCGTCATTGAGAGGGATTTTCAGCGAGTTCGGTCTTACCAAGTACCGTGTTCAGGTTGAAATCAATTGGCTAAAACTGTTAGCCGACTGTCCAGACATTAGCGAAGTGCCAACATTGAGCGCGTCAGCTATCGCCGTACTCGATGGCATTAAAGACAATTTCAACGAACAAGATGCGCTGCGTGTTAAGGCTATCGAAAGCACCACTAACCACGATGTAAAAGCGGTTGAATACTTCATTAAAGAAAAAATCGCGGGCAATAGCGAATTAGCCGCTGTGGGTGAGTTTGTTCACTTTGCTTGTACTTCTGAAGATATCAACAACTTAAGCCACGGTTTAATGCTGACTGAAGCCCGTGAGCATGTATTACTGCCTTACTGCAACGAATTGCTGACGGCAATTAAAAAGCTGGCGATTGAATATCGCTCTGTGCCATTAATGTCACGTACCCATGGCCAACCCGCGTCACCTTCGACGCTCGGTAAAGAAATGGCGAACGTCGCAATGCGCCTTGAACGTCAAATCAAACAAATCGCCAATGTTGAAATCATGGGTAAACTGAACGGTGCCGTAGGTAACTACAATGCTCACCTGTCAGCCTACCCTGAAGTTAACTGGCATGAGCTGTCTGAGCGTTTTGTGACTAGCCTTGGCTTGCACTGGAATGCCTACACGACGCAAATCGAGCCACACGATTACATTGCCGAATTGTTTGATGCGGTTGCCCGTTTCAACACTGTGCTGATTGACTTTGACCGTGATATTTGGGGTTACATCGCCCTAGGTCACTTCAAACAACGCACTATCGCCGGTGAAATCGGTTCATCAACTATGCCACACAAAGTTAACCCAATCGATTTTGAAAACTCTGAAGGTAACTTAGGTATCGCTAACGCACTGATGCAACATTTAGCGTCTAAACTACCGTTATCAAGATGGCAACGTGATTTAACTGACTCGACTGTACTGCGTAACTTAGGTGTGGGTATTGCCCATGCGTTGATCGCGTATCAAGCGACCTTAAAAGGCATCAGCAAGTTAGAAGTTAACGAAGCGCATCTGCGTGATGAGTTAGATCACAACTGGGAAGTGTTAGCAGAACCCGTACAAACGGTAATGCGTCGTTATGGTATTGAAAAGCCATACGAAAAATTAAAAGAACTGACGCGCGGTAAACGTATCGACGCACAGCAACTGTCAGTGTTTATTGACGGACTTGAATTACCAGACTCAGTGAAGGCTGAACTGAAGAAAATGACGCCAGCCAACTACATTGGTCGTGCCGAAACGTTTGTCGACGAACTGAAGTAAGTTATTAATTAAAATTGGCGATTAACTAATATTAAGCTATTGACTGAAATTAGTTATTAACTGAAGTTGGCGACGGACAATACTCTTTCTTAAACAGAAATAAGGATTAAGGCGACCCACATCACCGTGATGTGGTCGCCTTTTTTAACACTATGTATACACTCAATCTCGATATCGCCCAGTTTCTTAGTGAATACTGGCAAAAGAAACCCCTGTTGATCAAAAAAGCATTTCCGCAATTTGAAGATCCTATCAGCGCCGATGAATTAGCAGGCCTTGCCTGTGAAGAAGAAATCTCTTCACGCATCGTCGTCACCAAAGACAATGATTGGGAAGTGGTGCAAGGTCCGTTTGAAGATTACGACAGCTATGGCGAAACCCATTGGCAATTATTAGTGCAAGCCGTCAACCATTGGTACCCAGATTCGCAACCATTAGTTGAAGCGCTGCGTTTTTTACCTGACTGGCGCTTCGATGACTTGATGGCATCATTTGCAACCCCAAGTGGCGGTGTCGGCCCACACGTCGATAACTACGATGTGTTTATCATTCAAGGCGAAGGTGAGCGTCGCTGGACTGTGGGTGACAATACCCCGCAACAACGCCGTGGTGGCAATCCCAACTCGCCGCTGGTTGAAGACTTTACGCCCATTATCGATGTAGTGTTAGAAAAAGGCGACATGCTTTATATTCCACCTGGTTTCCCACACTGCGGCGAAACCCTAACTGTGGCAATGAGTTACTCGATTGGTTTCCGCGCTCCTAGCCAGCAAGAATTGGTCAGTGAAGTCGCCGATTATTTGCTCGACAATAACTTAGGTCAGCAGCGTTTCACATCGCAAACTGAACCGAGTTCAGCCGGTATCGTCAGCCAAGATCATCAAGTGGGCATCATGTCACTCTTGAGTCAGCTGAGCCAAGATCCCAATAACTACCAAATCGTGTTAGGTAAGCTACTCAGTCAAAACCGTTTCGAACTTGATTTGTGTGAAGGCGAAGAAGCTTACAGCATTGAAGATTTGCAAGATGCTTTCGCCCAAGGTGCTGGAGTGAGCCGTATCGGTGGTTTGAAAGTATTGCGCCTTGAAAATGACGCCACGCCGCGATTATTCATCAATGGTGATGTGCACGAACTGCTAAATACACCGGCAGATGTGATCGCACAGTTGAGCGATAACGTCAGCTTAAACGCCGATGAAGCGACTGAAATATGTCAGCATGAAGAAGTCCAAGCCTTACTGTTGAAACTTATCAATCAAGGTTTCTACTACTTGAGCGACAGCGAAGAATAAGCCCTATCGACTTTGTTCGATGACCTTGTTTTTAATATAAAGTGTAAATAAAACATCAATATAAAAAAGGCACTCAACTGAGTGCCTTATTGTTATTTCAATTATCAGTATCAATCAACACAAGTGACTGTATTAACTCAATACTATCTAAATACAATCTACTATCTAAATACAATCCTCAACTCATTTGAGTTTAAGCATTCCACAGTTTATCGTCGTTGTGCATACGATATAAACTCTCGGCACGCGATACTAATAGTTGAGCAAATTTAGCCTGAGTGACATCACGGGTTGCACCCGAACGCACTAAGTTTTCCGCCTGCATTTGCCACATCATAGAGAAATGACGCACGGCATCACGGGCCGTCGCCGCCACTTTCACATCGACAAAATCCGACGGTAAATCACCTGACATCACCCAATAGGTTTTGTTGCTTGGACGCTTTGATTCCATCTTCCAAATCGCCATATAAGGCGCAAGATAACGGCTTTCATCGGCTAGGACTTTGCTTGGGATCACGCCTTTTTCAGCGAGAAAACGATTAGCTTTTTGAAATTGAGTTCTGACCCACTCTTGACGCAGCTTTTCTATTTCTTCAGCTGATAAATTTTGTTGAGTTTGGTCGACAGCTTGTTCAGTCATACTTCCGTCCTATCTTATTGTTATAACGCGAGCCTAATTCTTGGGATCAGTACGCGATTCATTCTATTCGTTACGTTAAATTCAGTACAATCCATTCTTAATCGCAAAGCTTACGTTTACGTAAAGTGGAAAGCTAAATTGCCACAAATAATGTATTTATTCGGTCATTATGCATGGTTGAGAGTATCGCTAAATGCTATGGTTCTGCAATAAATATAACAAGCAGTCGATAGAGGCTCACCTCGTCGGCTTTTTCATTGTGTATAGCGGAGAAATTCACGTGGCTGTATTTAATCATGTATCCTTTGACGAACATGAACAGGTTGTATTCTGTCATGATAAAGAAAGTGGCTTAAAGGCCATTGTCGCCATCCATAACACTAACCTTGGTCCTGCCGTGGGTGGATGTAGGATGTGGAACTACCAATCGGATGATGAAGCCCTGACTGACGTATTACGCCTCTCTCGTGGCATGACTTATAAAAATGCCCTAGCAGGTTTAACCATGGGCGGTGGCAAATCAGTGATCATTGCCGATCCGAAAAGACAAGATCGCGAAGCCCTATTCCGCGCCTTTGGCCGTTTGATTAACAGCCTAGGTGGCCGCTACTATTCAGCGGAAGATGTTGGCACTACTACGGCTGATATTATGATCGCCCATGAAGAAACCCCTTATATGGCGGGTCTTGAAGGCAAAAGTGGCGATCCATCACCGTTCACAGCCCTTGGCACTTATTTAGGCATCAAAGCTGCGGTTAAACATAGACTTGGTTTAGACAGCCTTAAAGGCCTTAAAATCGCCGTTCAAGGCGTCGGTCACGTTGGCTATTACCTGTGCAAACACTTGCATAACGAAGGCGCTGAACTGATTGTTACCGACATTCATCAAGCCTCATTAGACAAAGTCGCTACCGACTTTGGTGCCATTGTTGTCGCACCTCAAGAAATCTACGCGCAAGATGTGGATGTGTATGCCCCTTGTGCCCTTGGCGCAACCTTAAACGATGCGACCTTACCGCAACTGAAAGCCAAAATTGTTGCTGGCTGTGCCAACAACCAATTAGCCGAAGTACGCCACGGTGAACAACTGAAAGAAATGGGCATACTTTACGCGCCAGACTATGTGATTAACGCAGGCGGCATTATCAACGTGTCGTTCGAAAAAGATTACGACGCAGCAAAATCGACGGCTAAAGTAGAAGAAATTTACAACACGCTGCTGAAAATATTCAGCCAAGCCGATGCGCAGAACCGTACAACCGGCGCCGTGGCTGATGAAATGGCGAAAGCCATTATCGAAGCCGCTAAGCAGTAATTTTTCTACGCGTTTATTATTTTTATGCCCGCCAAATATTGAAAAAAGCGACTTCTGGTCGCTTTTTTGTTATCTAAAATTTAATCTATCACTAAGCTCATGGTTTAGTCGCGCTTTTAATTTCGACACAGAATATTCATTTAATCACGCTGGAAAACGCCATATTTGTCTGCTTGAATTAGTCTATCAGGTCCCAGCACAGGATAGCGCTATGATCCGTTTCAAATATGATCTCAACCAAGATGTGGTAGAACTGCAAGCCAGCAATTGGAGTGGTTTAGAGCGGGTCTTCGTTAATGGCCAGATGGTGTCGCACAAGCTTAACTTTAAGCCTCAAAGCGAGCATACCATTCAGCTTAAAGATGGCGCACCTTGCAAGTTTGAACTGCTTATCGATCCCCAAACCGATGAGTTAATGTGCCGAATTTATAAGCAACATAGACTCGTCGCTAGCCTAAAACAAGGCAAAGAGAATTTATTAGCCAGCCGGCGTTATTTACAGCACTCAGTGATAGCCGTCAGCCTGCTTTGCGTCTTTGCACTTTACTTAAATTAATCAAACCAGTTAATCCCGCAGAGTGAGGCATAGTGGATGGGATTAAACTGGGAACATGATTTAGATAACCACATACAGATAGAAGTAAAAACGGCTAAACCACAGTTTTCCTCCATACCCATTAGATTCAAAATTTCAAGCCAAACGGTTGATTTTATTTAATAGTAAAATGAATGTCTGTTGTTCATCTTCACTTAAATTTGACAGAAATTTTTCATTGACCCGCTCAGCTTCGCAGATAAGATCTTGCTCTAATGCTTTGGCTTCATCGGTCAAAAAGATTTGGAAAGCACGCCGATTATCGACTTCTTGATGACGAGTAATAAGACCTTGCACCTGCAACTGATCGAGTAAGCGCGTCATAGTGTAATTTGCCACATCGCAACGCTTAGACAATTCAGTTTGGCTTATGCCCTCTTCTTGCCACAAAGCAAACAGCACAGGCCACAGTTTTATATCGAGTTGATATCGCTTAAGATGCAGATCAAGCTCATTTTGCAGCTCGATATTTAAGTGGGATACAAGATAGCCTAAGCTTTCATGACGATTCAAACAGCACCTCCTACAGCAAAGGTTTAACGCGTTTTCACTTACTCTGCACGCCATCATAGGAACCCAGAGTTAGTTTTAATACTACCACTTAACCCATAATAAACTAGCTTAGACCACAGCAAATTATGCGATTAACCTACGAGCTCATTCCTCATCTAGATCAGATAAATTGAATTCATTCACAAAATTATAGTAACAGGCCCGACCTAATTTGCCCCATAAACCGCGCTCAAGCGGCAAATAAACACTGTCATCGGTGAGCTTCATCTGTTTTATATCGACTTTGTGGTGCTGTGTTTCAATGCTGGTTCTTACATTGAGCAGCGAATGGGGTTGCGCTCGCTCGAAATCGACAATCAGTAAGGGGGCATCTTCAACCCGCACTCGCACCTTCTCCACTGGGGTAATTAAGAAATACTCATCATCGATGCAATGCAAAATACTGGCGAACAACTTAGCAAACTTTGCTGGCAGCGATGTGCCTAGATAGGTCCAATCACCCAAGGCGTTAATGTCAAACAATGGGGCTTCACTGCACAATGGCACAACCGAGGTTAGCCTACTATCGGCGGCGAATTGTTTAAGCGTGTGTTGAATACTGTCAGTCATCTTTTCCATCTAGGCCTCCATCATCCATAAAAAAACCAGCCTTGCGGCTGGCTTTAGTGTGACATTCAACACTGGGATATACCAGTTAGGATAATGACGATCTGACTAACGCAATCAAAACGACATAAACACCACTAGATATTTACTAACTCGAGTAAGGCCTCAAGTGGATGCTTTGGCTTGTATCCGGCAAAACGTTTTACCTGACTACGGCACGAATAACCAGACACTAACACTTGCGGCTGCTCAATTTTCGCTAGCGTTTGCTGCCAAGACATATCAAACAAGGCCTTAGAGCGCTCGAGGTTTTCCGCCTCATGGCCGTAGGTTCCCGCCATACCACAACAACCTAAATTGACTGCGGTTAACTTAGCGCCAAAATGGGCAAAGATTTTAGTCCACTCATTGGCGGTATTTGGCTTGGCCGTCGATTCGGTACAATGACTAAACCAAGTATATTGCTTATCTTGCGCAGCTTTTGCAGGTAAATCTTTGATGACATTCAGTAGCCATTCGTTGGCTAACTTGACCTCAAAATTACCGCGATTAGCCCCTAAGGCTTCACGGTATTCATCGCGATAACACAAGACTAAGGCAGGATCGATACCGACCATGGGCATGCCCAGTTTATGGACTTGGTTCAGAAAGTCCGCACTCGACTGCGCCGTTTTAGCAAACTTATCTAAAAATCCCTTGATATGTGTTGGCTTACCATTGGGTTTGTAGGGCAATAACACCGGCTTTAAGCCGAGTTTTTCAATCAATTGGATAAAGCGCAGCACAAGACCTGAATCATAGAAACTGTTAAAGGGATCTTGTACCACCAACACAAACTGCGAGCGCTTCTCTTCTGGAATCGCTTGCAACGCAGCTAAGTCGTAACCGCGGCTTGCATGACCATCGAGTCTTTGCTTCAAAGTCGGCACAGATAACGCAGGCGCATCCACATAACCAATCGCCTGTTTAATCACCCATTGGCTCAATGGATTTTGTGCAACAAAGTTAGTGAGACGCGGTGCCGCGGCCATCAGTGGCAAGCTATCTTCAATTCCTGCAACGAGATAGTCTTTCGCGGGTCTTAAATAGCGTTGATAGTAAATATTGAAGAACTGCGCCCTAAACTTAGGCACATCCACTTTGACCGGACATTGTCCAGAGCAAGCTTTACAGGCTAAACAGCCCTTGAGCGATTCCATCACCTCGTGGGAGTAATCATAATCACGTTTGGCATTGATGGTATTTTGTATGCGCTGCAATATACCAAAAGGTTTCGCTTTTGCGAGGGCATTAACATCAACCCCTTCAGCCTCAAGCAGTCTTAGCCACTCTCTCATGAGCCCTGCACGCCCCTTAGGTGACTGCACTCTGTCACCCGTCACCTTAAACGATGGGCACATAGGCGAATAGCTACTGTAATTAAAACACAGGCCATTACCGTTACAATTCATCACATCGGGGAACGCATCACGCACATCAACGGGGATTTGTCGATCAAACTTACCGCGCTTAGCACTGTCAACATCGTAATAGAGGGCGCCAGTATGCTTAGGCGCCACCAGCTTGCCGGGGTTTAATCGGTTATCGGGGTCAAACAAACCTTTAATATCTTGCAACACTCCGAAAAGTTCATCACCAAAGACAGCTGGACCGTATTCACCGCGCACGCCTTTACCGTGTTCACCCCACATTAGGCCGCCGTATTTAAGCGTCAGTGCCGCGACTTGATCAGAAATGACTCGTAGTAATTTTTCATCTTCAACATCGCACATATCGAGCGCGGGTCGCACATGCAACACGCCCGCATCCACATGGCCGAACATACCGTATTGCAGATTATGCCCGTCGAGTAACGCGCGAAACTCCATAATATAATCGGCGAGTTTTTCGGGCGGTACCGCAGTATCTTCAGCAAAGGCGATGGGCTTACGGCGACCTTTAGTGGCGCCGAGTAAGCCAACGGCTTTTTTACGCATGCCGTAAATTTTTTCGATACTCGGCTTATCTTGCGTCACTTGGTAACCCAACACACCGCACTCGCCTTTGCTGATCTGCTCAGTTAACACAGCTTCCAAACTCGCGAGCTTTTGCTCAACTTCGACCGTGTCACCTGCAAATTCGACCATATTGAGGCCATCAATAACTTTACCTGGCACTTCTTGGATAAGATCAGCCACTGAATGCCAGACAATATCTTCACGGGCTAAGTTAAGCACTTTTGAATCGACGGTTTCGACCACAGTCGCCCGCGCGGCAACTAAGGATGGCGCATGACGCAATGCCGATTGGAACGAATCGTACTTAATGTTCACCATAGCGCGCTCAGTCGGCAGCGGGGTGAGATTGAGTTTGGCTTCGGTTATCACCGCAAGCGTGCCCTCTGAGCCCGTCAGAATTCGTGATAAATCGAATTGCGTCAGCTTGTCGTTCCACACGTGTTTTAAGTCATAGCCGGTGAGGAAACGATTGAGCTTAGGAAATTGGTTTTCAATCTGAGTACGCTTTTCACGGCATACCGCCGCCACAGCAGAAATCAGTTTCTGCCCCAGCGGATTATCACTGACATTATCGGGGTTACACAGTAGTCCCGCATCTAGGGGATGCGTATCCAGCACACTGCCATCGATCAACACGCTGCGCAGCGCCAGCACGTGATCTGACGTCTTACCATAGACCAGTGAGCCCGCACCCGAGGCATCGGTATTGATCATGCCACCAATAGTGGCGCGGTTTGAGGTGGATAAATCGGGACTAAAAAAGAATCCATGGGGACGCAATGCATCATTAAGTGCATCTTTAATCACGCCAGCTTCAACTCGCACCCAACCTTGCTCAGCATTCACTTCGAGCACACGGTTCATGTAACGCGACACATCCAAAATCAAACCATGGGTCAGAGATTGTCCGTTGGTGCCCGTACCACCGCCCCGCGCACTGAAGGTCACGCTGCGAAATGCGTCTGTAGCAGCCAGCGTCAATGCAATTTGAATATCCTGCTGATTTTTAGGATAAAGCACGGCTTGAGGCAAAAATTGATATACAGAGTTGTCGGTGGCTTGCACTAAACGGGCGCTGTAACGTTTGTCTATATCACCGGAATACTCACTTTGCTCCAGTGCATCAAGGTATGCCAAATACACTGGCTCTAATGTTTGTTGATGTGATAGCAGGGGTAGCATAGATGGCTTCTGTCAATTATCGTTATGGCGCCATTATAAACAAAAAAAAGCCGCTAAAAAGCGGCTTTTTTAACAAGTTTATAAAATTACTATCTAGATCAACCGTGCGCTTCGGCTAAATACAACCAAGTATCAATCACAGTATCAGGGTTTAATGACACTGTATCTATGCCTTGTTCTACCAACCAAGCGGCAAAATCAGCGTGATCTGAAGGACCTTGACCACAAATACCTATGTAAGCGCCCTTCGCTTTAGCCGCTTTAATGGCTAATGAAAGTAGCATTTTAACGGCTTCATCACGCTCATCGAATAAATGGCTAATGATACCTGAGTCACGGTCAAGGCCGAGTGTCAGCTGAGTTAAATCGTTTGAGCCGATAGAGAAGCCATCGAAATGCTCAAGGAATTGGTCTGCTAACAGGGCGTTTGAAGGCACTTCACACATCATGATGACACGTAAACCGTCTTTACCACGCTCTAAACCTTGCTCTTTGAGCAGACCAACCACTTGCTCAGCTTCTTTCACTGTGCGAACGAATGGGATCATGACTTCAACGTTTTTCAGCCCCATGTCATTACGAACGCGTTTGATCGCTTCACACTCAAGGGCAAAACAGTCACGGAAGGATTCAGAGATATAACGGCTCGCACCGCGGAAGCCCAGCATTGGGTTCTCTTCTTCTGGCTCGTATCTGTCACCACCAACCAAGTTTGCGTATTCGTTAGACTTAAAGTCTGACATACGTACGATCACTTTCTTCGGATAGAAAGCTGAACCGATAGTCGCAATACCTTCAACCAGACGGGCAATGTAGAACTCAACAGGTGATTCGTAACCAGCAATCATTTCGTTGATTTCAGTTTGCAGCGCTGCATCCTGTTGATTGAATTCGAGCAGTGCTTTCGGATGAATACCAATCATACGGTTGATGATGAATTCTAAACGCGCTAGACCCACACCTTCGTTTGGCAAACGGGCAAAATCAAATGCACGATCAGGGTTACCCACGTTCATCATGATTTTCATTGGCAATGCAGGCAGAGAGTCAACACGGTTTGAAATCACTTCAAACTCTTGTTTACCTTCGTAGATAAAGCCAGTGTCACCTTCGGCGCAAGAAACAGTCACGATTTGACCATTCTTGATACGGTCAGTCACGTCACCACAACCCACCACCGCTGGCACACCTAATTCGCGGGCGATAATTGCCGCATGACAGGTACGACCGCCACGGTTTGTGACGATAGCACTTGCGCGCTTCATGATAGGTTCCCAATCAGGATCTGTCATGTCTGTCACTAACACATCACCAGGTTGGATTTGATCCATATCGGCGATTGAGGTTAATACTTTGGCTACACCAGTACCCACTTTATGGCCAATAGCGCGACCTTCACAGATCACAACGCCACGGCTCTTTAAGTGATAACGTTCAATCAATTGCACATCTTCACGGCTACGAACCGTTTCTGGACGCGCTTGAACGATATACAATTTGCCATCATTGCCGTCTTTTGCCCATTCGATGTCCATTGGACGGCCGTAATGTTTTTCGATCACCATGGCTTGTTTGGCTAATTCTTCAACTTCAGCGTCATTGATAGAGAATTGACGACGTTTGTCAGCAGTCACGTCTTCAATTTTGACTTGTTTGCCGTGAGCAGCATCATCTGAATACACCATTTGGATGAGCTTGCTACCGATATTACGGCGCACAACAGCCTTGTGACCTAAGGCTAAAATAGGTTTATGAACATAAAATTCATCTGGGTTTACCGCGCCTTGAACAACCATTTCACCCAGACCAAAAGATGAAGTGATAAACACCACATCGTTATTGCCAGATTCAGTGTCCATAGTGAACATCACACCTGAAGCCGCTTTATCTGAACGAACCATGCGTTGTACGCCAGCAGACAAGGCAACACCGTGGTGCTCATAACCTTGATGCACACGGTAGGAAATAGCGCGATCGTTAAAGAGTGAAGCGTACACATGCTTGATCGCTGTCAGTACGGATTCAAATCCTTTTACGTTTAAGAAAGTTTCTTGCTGACCCGCAAAAGAGGCATCTGGCATATCTTCAGCTGTTGCAGAAGAACGTACCGCGAATGACGCTTCGCTAGTTTCAGCGGCAAGTTTATCGTAAGCTTCACGAATCGCTTGCTCTAATGCTGGTTGAAATGGAGTGTCGATAACCCACTGTCTGATCTGTGCACCTACTTTAGCCAGCGCATTGACATCATCTACATCCAGTGTGGCTAGAATGTCATAAATCTTCTGGTTAACTCCGCTTTGTTCAAGGAACTCGTTGAACGCATGGGAAGTTGTCGCAAATCCGCCAGGTACTTGAACACCGGCATTGGCCAGATTGCTGATCATCTCGCCTAGAGAAGCATTTTTACCGCCAACCAAGTTGACGTCACCCATGCCTAATTCTTGATACCAGAGTACGTATTGCTGCACAGTTCTATCTCCGCAAGTTTATTTCAGTGGCCCCTTCACACGAGGGCAGCGGCATTTTACACTCCTGTCGAACACGCGTAAATCTATAATTTTATTTGTAATTTTATTACTACAAGAGGTCAGTATGGCACCAAAAGTATTCTATATCTCCGACGGGACAGCGATCACAGCTGAAGTTTTTGGTCATGCGGTTCTCTCGCAATTTCCATTAGAATTTGAGTCACTTACGATTCCATTTGTCGAAACTCTGACGAAAGCGGAGCAAGTTAAGCGACAAATTAATGATTGTTTTATTACAACAGGTGAGCGGCCGTTAGTATTCCATTCCATCGTAAAAGCCGAGATCCGCGACATCATCTACTCGAGTGAAGGGGTTGATTATGATTTTTTGAATACTTTTGTGGCCCCACTCGAACAACATTTAGGTGTTTCTGCCTCTCCAGTTGTACATAGAACCCATGGAAAAGCGAATCACGGCTATGAAGCGCGTATTGATGCCATTAATTTCGCCATGGATAACGATGATGGCCAGACCATGAAACATATGGATCAAGCCGATCTGGTTTTACTTGGGGTCTCTCGCTGTGGCAAAACGCCATCGAGCCTGTATTTATCAATGCAGTTCGGTATAAAAGCGGCAAACTACCCTTTCACCGAAGATGATATGGATAACCTTAAGTTACCTGAAGCGCTGAAACGCAATAAGAAAAAACTGTTTGGTTTAACGATTGATCCCGTGCGTTTACATGAAATCCGTCAGAGTCGAATGGAGAATAGCCGCTATTCATCGCTCAAACAGTGCCGCTTAGAAGTCAAAGAAGTGGAAATGCTGTTTAAACGCGAACGCATTCCTTACATAGACACCACTAATCATTCCGTGGAAGAAATTGCCACTAAAATATTAGATGTCACGGGCCTAGAACGGCATATGTTCTAAGCCTAATAAGCCAAAATCAGCAAAAGAAACCGAGTGAATTTAGTCTAAAAGAAACTAACTTAAATCAAATTCATTGCACAGTTGCCGACAATTAACGCAATTGGCACTGTGCAACTCGGTTCGATTCGTTATAATCCGAGGCAATCTGGCGAAAAGCGCCGCACGCAAGCTCGGTATTTTGAATGACCATAAAAACAGACGAACTACGCACTTCCTTATTAGCAAAAGTCATCTCACCTGCGCAACTGGCATCTGAGTTCCCATTAACTCAAGATGCAGCCGATTATCTGGTTCAGCAACGTCGTGAAGTCGAAGCCATCATTATGGGTGAAGACCAACGTCTATTAGTGATCATAGGCCCATGTTCAATCCACGATACTAAAGCGGCATTAGATTATGCTCAACGCTTAGCCGCGTTACACCAAGAATTGAAAGATGACTTGTGTATCTTAATGCGCGTCTATTTTGAAAAACCCCGCACAATTGTCGGTTGGAAAGGATTAATTTCTGATCCCGATCTCGATGGCAGTTTCGAACCAAACAAAGGTTTACGCATTGCCCGCGAATTGCTGCAACAAATCACTGAATTAAAATTGCCTATCGCCACCGAATTTTTAGATATGGTGAACGGTCAGTACATAGCGGATCTCATCACTTGGGGTGCTATTGGTGCGCGTACTACGGAAAGCCAAGTCCACCGTGAAATGGCTTCAGCACTGTCTTGCCCGGTTGGCTTTAAAAATGGTACTGATGGGAACATCAATATTGCCGTTGATGCAGTGCGTGCCGCACAAGTGCCACATGTTTTCTATTCACCAGATAAAGATGGCGCTATGGCGGTCTATCGCACCCACGGCAACCCGTTTGGCCATATCATCCTACGTGGTGGTAAAAAACCTAATTATCACGCACAAGATATCGAAGAAGCGCGTCAACAGCTTGCATCTGTTGGGGTAACTCAACGTATGGTTATCGATTTCAGCCACGGAAACAGTGAGAAGAACCATCTCAAACAACTGATGGTCGCCGATGAAATTATGACTCAAATGCGTGCTGGCAGCACTGCCATCGCAGGTATTATGGCTGAAAGCTTCTTACAAGAAGGTAATCAAAAAGTCGTTGAAGGCCAGCCACTCTGTTATGGCCAAAGTATCACAGACGCCTGCTTACATTGGGACGACTCTGAAATTCTGCTACGTAAGCTCGCAGCGGCTTCCCGCGAAAGAAAAGCACTGTTAACCAAATAAATCTGAAGTAAAATAAATCGTCCAATAAAAAACCGATCTCATTTCGGTTTTTTTATTGGAAGCATGACATTATCCTCAGTCATATGCCTACTGCGCCTTAAAGCCTGTAGTTTTCTATCTTTAACCACCATAAATCTTTATAATTCGAGCTTATTTTGCTGCATTACCTTAGGTTGCTGTATGTCGCTTACCCCCATGTCCGCAAACACCGAAAATACCTCACGAATCGAAGCCGCTGAAACACCTTTTCCTGACGCGATTCAAACTCGAATTGATTCCTCAGAAGCGCGCGTGATTAAAGCAGTATTCCCCTCAATCACCAACCATCACAATACGTTATTTGGTGGCGAAGCTTTAGCGTGGATGGATGAAACAGCCTTTATTGCGGCAACTCGTTTCTGCCGTAAAACCTTAGTCACAGTGAGTTCCGATAGAATTGATTTTAAAAAGCCTATCCCAGCAGGCACACTAGCAGAACTCATCGCTCGTGTGATCCATGTAGGTAATACGTCATTAAAAGTTGAAGTCAACATCTATGTCGAAGACATGTATCAAGACCATCGAGAGCATGCCATACGTGGTGTGTTCACCTTTGTTGCGGTTGACGAACAACGAAATCCTACAAAAGTGTGGACATATGGGTAGTTTTTAGACGATTTTAAAGTATAGGTTAGCCCGTACTTTCGGGCTTTCAATTGAAACCATACGGTCCATCTTTTTCCCCGTAAAACACCGACCAAAGTCTAACAACCAGAAACATATCAAAATTTTGTCCTTATTCCTGAATAAAGCAATAGGATCCTTGATTACTTTTCTGTTACATTGAGTTCAATCTTCACGCGCACCGAACATAATCATAAAAGCCATGAAGCTAGAAAACTTAAATATTATTATCGCAGACGATCATCCATTGTTCAGAAATGCACTACGTCAAGCGCTGACCAGCGCTTTCGAGCATGCACAGTGGTTTGAAGCCGACAGTGCTGACGCACTGCAATCTGTATTGGATGTTCGAAGCGTCGATTACGATCTTGTACTGTTAGATCTGCAGATGCCCGGGTCCCACGGCTATTCCACGCTTATCCACCTACGCTCACATTATCCTGAGTTACCCGTTGTGGTGATTTCAGCCCACGAGGATATCAATACCATTAGCCGTGCGATTCATTATGGCAGCAGTGGTTTTATCCCTAAATCAGCTTCAATGGAAACCCTAAAAGAGGCGCTAAGTGCGGTGTTATTCGGTGATATTTGGTTGCCTAAAGGCACTGAGATTATTGCTATCAATGACGATGCCATTGATAAAATGGCCAGCAAGTTATCCGATCTCACGCCGCAACAATATAAAGTGTTGCAGATGTTTGCCGAAGGGTTATTAAATAAACAAATAGCCTACGATCTTGGCGTGTCTGAGGCGACCATCAAGGCGCACGCTACCGCCATATTTAGAAAACTTGGCGTTCGCAATCGCACTCAAGCAGTTATTGCCCTTGCGCAACTCGAGATGGATAAAGTCGATTTATCTTAATCGCTAAACCCATAAAAAATGCCGCTTATATTAGCGGCATTTTTTATATCAGTAAATCATTGCCAATTAACGCATTGGCAGATTTTTATCGGCAAACATTTCATCTATGAGCTGTTGATCCCGTAATGCTACGGCTTTCTCCACCACATCACGGGTTAAATGCGGCGCAAAGTGCTGAATAAAATCATACATATAACTGCGCAAGAAACTGCCCTTCCTAAAACCAATTTTAGTCGTACTGTGGGCAAACAAATGACCAGCATCAATAGCGACTAAATCTTTATCAACATTTGGATCAATGGCCATAGACGCGATGACCCCCACGCCTAATCCTAAACGAACATAGGTTTTAAGCACGTCGGCACTGGTCGCACTAAAGACAACACGCGGCTCTAAATTGGCCCGATTGAACGCTTTCTCAATTTCAGAAGCACGATCAAAACCAAAGACATAGGTCACTAAGGGGAAACGGGCTAAATCTTCGATACTAATCAAGCTGCCTTGATTGCGGGTCGCAAGAGGATGGTCTTTGGGTACAACGATAGAGCGGTTCCAGTGGTAACAAGGCAACATGATCAGATCTGAATATAAATGCATTGCTTCGGTCGCAATGGCAAAATCTGCATCACCGCGAGCAGCCTGTTCGCTGATCTGAGACGGTGTCCCTTGGTGCATATGCAAGTTCACTTTAGGATAGCGATCAATAAACTGACGAATTATCGTCGGTAATGCATAGCGTGCCTGAGTATCTGTTGTGGAAATATTTAACTCACCTTGATCTGGCTTAGTATATTCTTCAGACACTTTTTTGATACTTTCAACTTTACCTAAAATATCATTGGCAATGCTGATCACTTGCAAACCCGCAGGTGTCACATGGGTTAAATGCTTACCGCTACGACCAAATATTTGGATCCCCAACTCATCTTCAAGCATACGAACTTGTTTACTGATCCCAGGTTGAGAAGTATACAAGTTTTCAGCTGTCGCCGATACATTGAGGTTATGTTTTACGACCTCAGCAATATACCTGAGTTGTTGCAGTTTCATCTTATTTCCTTGTCTCAAACACGCAAAATGCCATTAACAACTGAGCCCTCAAAGCACTCTCAGCTATAATCAATCGTTATAGTATATAGTAAAAATTAAAGCAAATAGGAATATAGAGCACAAGTCTACAGATTCATACGACAGAAATGATAACCTAGGCTAAGATAACTATGCTAGTTTATTGATTTATTGTAGCATTAGCTCAATTGGATAAATAATGGAACATCTATGTCATTCACCTTGGTTCTGATCCTCATCGGTGCGCTTTTACTGCTTGTTATCGGAATTAACGTATTACAGCAACAAAAAGAACGTGTAGAGGCTGAGCGTCGCATTGAATTTGCCCGTCAAAGAGCAATTATCGATGAAACTGAAACTGTGTTATCAAACACAGGAATGATGCCTTGTAGCACGAATATAGTATTGGTTTTGTACCGGCGTGTACAAGATGCCTTGCAGTCTGCAACAGCGATCAGTAATGGCCAACAACAGTCTGACTACCAACGTCGCTTAGCCGATATTAATAATCAAATAACAAGCTTACAGTCTGGACAACCTCAAACTCCTCCAATTGAGAATTTCAGACTACCCGATAATGACAAACAAATTTTAGCGCTTGTTCAAACCTTAAAAAAATTAAAGGCGATACTCAGAGCCGAGCATAATAAAGGTAAAGTCGATCCGAGCATTTTTGCTCAAGAAGAAAGCCGCATCGACAGTTTACAGCTCAGAATTAATGTCGATTCTATGCTTTCTCGTGCCCGCGCGGCCAGTTTTATGAAGCAATATGGCTCATCAAAACAAATGGTAACCAAAGCCCTATCAACATTACACGCCATTAAGGCACAAACGCCTAATGATCCCTTCATTGGGCGTAAAGTCGATGAGGCTAAACAATTACTTGATGAAATTATGGGGGCACAGAAACAATCTGAGCCCAGTGCGCCTAGACCTAAAAATGAAGAAGATGATATCGATATGCTGTTTCAACCTAAAAAGAAATGGTGATCAGTCTCTATTTGCTTACCGTTAAGTTGAATTAGCGACACATTTGCCACTCATGCTACCGCGTCATTGTGAGTCAGTTTGTATCTGTAAGTGTAAAGTACTCAGTAAGTGTAAAGTACTCAACATGTTTGAATTATTATCTATAGCAACAAATTGATATCGAAAATGCAAACAAAAAGCCAAGTCATATCTGACTTGGCTTTTTTGTTGTTCTCTTAGCGTTAAGCTAGCTTAATCCGTCGCTATGCGCCTTTCTTGGCCTTCTTGGTAGATTCACTCACCCACTTCCCATTGACGTAATGCGCAGACCAACCCGTGGCTTTGCCATCGACTTCAGTCGCAACGTATTGCTCTTTCGTCTTACGGCTAAACTTCACCGCAGCCTTATTGCCTTCATCATCAGTGACTGGCGCATCCGCTAAATACTGATACTTAGGCCATAGCAGCTCACGGTATTGAACCAGTTCCTCAACCAAAGGCGCACGGGTTTCACGTGATTTAGGAAAAGTACTAGCCGCTAAGAAGATACCCGCCGCACCATCACGTAATACGAAATGGGCATCCGATTTACTGCATTTCAGTTCAGGTAAATAAATAGGATCTTCTTTTGGCGGCGCCGCCTCACCATTTTTCAGTAATTTACGGGTATTCTTACACTCCTCATTGGTACAGCCAAAATACTTACCAAAACGACCATTTTTCAGTTCCATATCGTGACCACAGCGATCACACTCAATCAGTGGACCTTCATAGCCTTTGATCTTGAATTGGCCTTCTTCGACTTCATAACCTTCACAGATTGGATTGTTACCGCAGACGTGTAACTTACGCTTCTCATCGATCAGGTAACTGTCCATTGCCGTGCCGCAAATACTACAACGGTGCTTCGCACGCAGTGCATCTGTTTCGGCATCTTCACTGTTTTCGCTAATCGCCTCAACGCCAGGCGTGAGGTTCATCGTCGTCTTACAGCGTTCTTTAGGGGGCAATTCATAACCAGAGCAACCAAGGAAAACGCCAGTCGTTCCCGTGCGGATACCCATAGGACGACCACAGGTTGGGCACTTGATATCCGTCATCACCATTTGGTTAAGACGCATGCCACCTTCTTCAGGATCCAGCTCCGCTTTTTCTAATTGCTTAGTAAAGTCAGCATAGAAACCATCGAGTACTTTTTTCCAGTCTAACTCGCCCCGAGCCACATCATCTAATGTTTGCTCCATGCTGGCAGTAAAGTCATAGCTCATCAAATCAGCAAAACTGCTCACCAATCGTTCGCTGACAATTTCACCCATTTTTTCGGCATAGAAACGACGATTCTCAACTTTTACATAACCACGATCTTGAATCGTTGAAATGATGGTTGCGTAAGTTGATGGGCGGCCAATGCCGCGTTTTTCTAATTCTTTTACTAAAGAAGCTTCGCTGTATCGTGCTGGCGGCTTAGTAAAATGTTGTTTAGGCAGCAATTCTTTTAATGCTAATACATCGCCCTGTGCCACGAATGGTAAAGTATTGTCTTCTTCGTTTTTCTTCTTAAGCGCTGTTTGTACGCGAGTCCAACCATCAAAACGTAAGGTACGTCCCGTGGCTTTGAGCTCATAATCACCCGCTTTTACGGTCAACTTAGTGGCATCATATTGTGCAGGTGTCATTTGACATGAGACAAACTGGCGCCAAATAAGCTCATATAAGCGCTGAGCATCACGCTCCATGTCAGATAAGGTCGCTGCTTGCACTTGAACGTTTGATGGGCGAATCGCTTCGTGAGCTTCTTGTGCGCCTTCTTTTGATCCGTATCGAATCGGTTCGGCGGGTAGATACTTATCACCAAATTCTTTGGCAATCATATCGCGCAAGTTTTCAACGGCTTCTTGACTCAAATTGGTCGAGTCGGTACGCATATAAGTGATATGACCAGCTTCGTAAAGTCGCTGCGCCATCATCATGGTCTTCTTTACACCAAAACCTAAACGTGTACTCGCGGCCTGTTGCAGTGTCGACGTAATAAAAGGAGCCGATGGTTTACTTTGAGTCGCTTTATCTTCGCGGGCCAGCACAGTAAAACTTGCCGCAGATAACGCTTGAACCGCAGCCATCGCTTGCTGTTCATTGATAGGATTAAAGGCAGCATCTAGATGCTTAACCACTTCCATCCGCAAAGCTTCTTGAGCGGGCGTATTGAGCTCTGCGTGTACATCCCAAAATTCTTCAGGCACAAAGGCTTTGATTTCGCTTTCGCGTTCGACCACTAAACGCACGGCAACCGACTGCACTCGCCCAGCGGATAAACCACGAGCGACTTTTTTCCACAGCAGAGGCGACACCATAAAACCGACAACTCTGTCTAAGAAGCGGCGCGCTTGTTGGGCATTAACCATGTTAGTGTCGAGTGTCGACGGTTTACTAAAAGCATCTTGAATCGCAGACTTAGTAATTTCGTTGAAAACAACACGTTGATACCGTGAAGGATCACCACCAATCACCTCTTGCAAATGCCAGGCGATAGCTTCTCCCTCACGGTCTAAGTCGGTTGCGAGATAGATTTGGTCAGCAGAATCGGCAAGTGCCTGTAACTCTTTAACGACTTTTTCTTTACCCGGCAAAATTTGGTACTTAGCCGCCCAGCCCTTTTCAGGGTTTACGCCCATACGAGACACTAGCGCTTGCTGATCTTTCACCTTTTTATATTGAGCTTTTTCTTCTGGCGACATCTTCTTAACTTCGGCAGCGGATTTAACCTTTTCATTGCCTTCTGAAGTCGATGATGTCGGCAGATCACGGATGTGACCTACGCTCGATTTAACGATGAATTCTTTGCCAAGATATTTATTAATAGTCTTAGCTTTGGCCGGTGATTCGACAATAACTAGCGATTTACCCATAGTTTAATTTGCGCCAAAAAATCTCAAGAAGGTGGAAATTGGCACCATATATAGAGGGTTGTACTGATAGTTTCAAGTTAATCCCTCTTTTATATGTACCAGCGAGTCACTTTTTAATCAAAGTTGAAAAAATGTAAAAATATAATATGCGTAATTAAAAACTAATATTTCATTATTTGCCAGCAAGCAAGAAATAGTTATGCATTTATCGTGAAAAAGTCGCTTTGAGCACAAAACCGTCCGCTTGTGCACTCGAAAAGCTTCAGTATACTGGGTTCCCTCAGGGACCATATGAACAAATAATAACTTTCCCTATCACAAGGATAAGCAATGAAGCACTTTGAAGCGAATTTTGATGGACTCGTTGGACCAACACACAATTACGCAGGGTTGTCTTTTGGCAATGTAGCCTCACTTAGCAATGCCGCCTTAGTTTCCAACCCCAAAGCTGCAGCAAAACAAGGACTCCAAAAAGCCAAAGCACTAGCCGATATGGGCATGGTTCAAGGAATATTAGCTCCTCAAGAGCGCCCAGATCTCTATACATTGCGCCGAATTGGATTTTCCGGCTCTGATGCTAATGTATTAAAACAAGCGGCAAAAGAAGCGCCTATGTTACTTAATGCCTGTTGCAGTGCTTCCAGTATGTGGACAGCCAATGCCGCTACCGTCTCACCAAGTGCAGATACACGTGACGGCAAACTGCATTTCACCCCAGCAAATTTAGTCGACAAACTGCATCGCAGCATCGAGCCTTTGACAACGGGGCGCATATTAACAGCAACTTTCAGTGATCCCCACTATTTTCATCACCATAGTCACTTACCTGAGCATAATAGCTTCGGTGATGAAGGTGCCGCAAACCACACTCGTCTCTGCAATGAATACGGCCATGCTGGTGTTGAGCTGTTTGTTTATGGACAAGAAGCCACTAATCCCAATGCACCTAAACCGCAAAAATATCCAGCAAGACAAACCTTAGAAGCGTCGATGGCAGTCGCACGCTTACATCAGCTGGAAGACGATAATTGCGTCTTCATCCAACAGAATCCTGATGTGATTGATCAAGGTGTATTCCATAACGATGTTATCGCAGTAGGTAATCAAAATGTCCTGTTCTACCACGAACAAGCCTTCTTAAATACCCAGAATAAGATCGATGAAATTAAACGTAAACTCGACACTGAGCTGTATTTCATTGAAGTGCCAACCGCGAAAGTAGCAATTAACGACGCAGTCAAAAGCTATTTATTCAATACTCAAATTATTACGTTGCCATCCGGTGAAATGGCGATTATTGCCCCAACAGATTGCCAAGAAAATCCCGCGGTATTTGCCTATTTGAACGAATTACTCACGTTAAACACGCCGATTAAGCAAGTGCTTTATTTCGACGTAAAACAAAGCATGCAAAACGGTGGCGGTCCTGCTTGTCTTCGTTTACGTGTCGCCATGAATGAAGTGGAAGTCGCAGCGGTAAATCAACACACTCTGATGAATGATGCTTTATTTACTCGTTTAAACCTTTGGGTAGACAAACATTATCGAGACAGATTAACCACCCAAGATCTTGCAGACCCTCAGCTAATCATCGAATCTCGAACAGCTCTGGATGAACTGACACAGATTATGAAACTAGGCAGCGTGTATCAGTTCCAGCGTTAGGAATTATTCCTAACGCTGGAACTACATCATTATAAAATTCGACAGACCTACAATAGAAAAGAGCACCTTAGATGCTCTTTTTATTTGGATAAGGTCCTTAAAACTAGCTGATTCTAATCGGAATAGATAGAACCTGAGTCACTGACCCATTAGGGGTTTCAACCTCAACAATAAGAGTACCTGCATTAGGTTGCTCTTCACCTTTCAGTGTCACACTAAACTCACGTCCCGCGTTATAGTTACTACTTGGCCAAATATATTGAGCACTGCTAGCAACAGAACCTGCGCTTGCTTTAAATCTAACAATACTACCAGCAGGCATTTGTTGGTTATGTAAGTCAGATATAGTGAAATAAACAGTAGCGGCATCTTTACCTATTAAGTCAATACGTTGGTCTTTGCTGATGCTGTAACTATCGTCGATAAGCACATCAGCAATCGGAGTCGCATAAGCAGTACTTCCTGACATGACAATCACTAAACTGCCTCTCACATATAGTGATTTTGAATCTGTAATACCATCAGCACAAGCAGCATGTGCAGGCTCAGAGCAGAGTACACCGTTATATTTACTATCTTTTATATCAAAAACACCATTAGAATTAAAATCAATTAACTCTTCTAATTCCCCACCAATTTGTCCACCCGCTTGCTGAGGATTAAAAATGCCATCTTCATTATAATCATTGAAAGCATCATCCAAATCAAATGGCTTACCACTTACATCTTTTTGAGTTAAAAATGCTGTTGCTTCAGAAGAATCAAAGCGACCATTGCCATTAAGATCTGGGAAGGATTCTTCGCCAATCGCAGTAGCAGTAATAGTTGCTCGACCACCATATTTCTGGCCATAATAATTACCTAAATTAGGCGCAAGTGTCGCAATAGGATTGCGAATTAATGCGCCTGTTGCGTCAATAAGAGACTGCCCTTCAGGCCTAGTTAACTGACTCGTCCAAACAACACTACATGTACCTTTAACAGTCTGACAAGCATCTTCAATAGAGCCACCTTCAGTGGTAAAAGATACTGTTGTGCCATCTGGAACAGGGTTATTGAATGCATCGGCTAGGCGTGCAGTAACGGTCACTTTGGTGCCATCAACGTTCCAACCTTCAGCATTGAGTACTGTTGCAGAAAGTGAAAAACTGTCTTGATCGGGTATCCCTGTCGAGATGATGAGCTGACTTGATTGACTTGAAATAACTGGCGAAGAGCCAGCAATAGTGCCTGTTACTCTTACCGAAGTAGCAACAGTCCCTGTTCTTACAACTGTCTGAACAATGCCTTGATTGTTAGTCGTTGCACTTGATGGGTCAAGCACTATGCCTCCCGTCGTAGTGTTCAAACTAAAGTTAACTAACTGGTTACTTACCGGATTACTATTTGTGTCAAGTACCTTAAATTTAACTTCAGAAGATTCTGAGCCACCTGTACCTAAAATGGCGATATTTTGCGGTGTCGCAGACATAAATATAATGCTTCCCACGTTAGCAGGAAGTACTTTAATAGTGCCCGTAGCTGAAAGATTTAATCCACCTGCGTTAGCAGTAACATTAATAGGATCATCTCCAACGCAGCCCTTTGCAAGGTAAGTCGTTGTAGCTACGCCATTCACAGAGGGTACGGGTGAACTTATTATGGCTTCTGGTGATGATTTAGTTGAACAGGCCGATGAAAACTTAACATCCACAGGTTGGGTAAAAGGCTTACCTTGATCGTCCTGGATAACGACAGAAATAGTCGCGGTGCCACCTGCAGTTAAATCACTTGAACTAACACTTGCTTTACCAGCAACAAAAGGACTTCCACTACCCATGACTACATTTGTAGCACCAACCACCACTACTGTATTACCTTTTTCACCACTAGCTAAAGAGGCAACGATAGTTCCTGCACCTAACGTATTACCAGCATAAATATCAACACTAGCCTTTCCCTGACTATTTGTTACAGCAGTTTTGATAGGAAGGTCCCCAATATCATTGTCAAAGGTCACTATCGTGGGTTTATTAATGCCGGTGATAGTAGCAGTTAACTTACCTGGATTTAAGGATGTAATAGTTTGAATAGGTAAGCCTGTAATATCAGTTAAGGCTAAATTAACTTGTGCACCTCCACCCGCTTCACCGCCATCACCTTTCATCACAAAACCAATTTTCCCAGACTCCCCAGTATCAACTTTGCCAGTGACAGTACCTGCACCCGCAATAGTTGCTGTATTTAAAATAATAGTAGCAACACCTTCGGTATTCGTTAATGCCGTTGCCGTACTAGGATCAAAAGACCCAATATTAGAATTACTCAGAGTAAAAGTAACTAATTCACCAGCCAAGGAACCGAGTTTCGAATCAACAACTTTAGCTGATACTGTGGCAGGTGCTAAAGCAGAAATATCCGTATTAGTAATACTCAGAGTGACAGTGACGACACTTGGCGTCGGCGGAGTACCGGAACCATCATCAGAGATACTGCCCCCACCACCACATGCTGATAATAAAAGCGAACACAATCCTGCGAGAAAAACCTTATACGCTGACTTCATTGTCAGGCTCCCTGTTACTCTGATGATAATACCTAAGCGAGACGCTTATTACTTATAGGCTAACATTACACAATTTTCACGCAACTTTCCCATAACTATCTTATTTTATTTCGCAAATCTGATAAATACTTTAACATTAATTGTCATTTCATCTTCACGATTTTCTTGCTAGTCTTGTGAGCGCCAAAAAATAGAATGTATAAAAAACACACAGGATTCTCTATGGCAATTTCTATAAAAAATAAACTCGGCCTTACAAGTAAAATTCTGATCGGTATGGGAACAGGTATTGCTTTAGGCCTCATTCTCCGCAATGCCTTTCCAGAAAGCGATATAGTAAAAGATTATATTACTGAAGGTTTCTTGCATGTTATCGGTACTATCTTCATCTCCAGCTTAAAAATGTTAGTCGTTCCTTTAGTCTTTATTTCATTAGTTTGCGGAACTTGCTCACTGAGTGAACCTTCAAAATTAGGCCGCTTAGGGGGGAAAACCCTCGCCTTCTATTTATTCACAACCGCCATTGCCTTAGTGATTGCGATTGTCAGCGCAGTCCTTATACATCCTGGAAACGCCTCACTGGCGTCAGAAAAAATGGAGTACGTCGCAAAAGAAGCCCCAAGTCTTGCTGATGTGCTGATAAACATAGTGCCTACCAATCCGATGCAGGCATTGAGCGAAGGTAATATGCTGCAAATTATTATTTTTGCGGTCATTTTTGGCTTTGCTATTGCCCATATTGGTGAGCGCGGCAAACGTATTGCGGCGTTGTTTGAAGATTTAAATGAAGTCATCATGCGTGTCGTGACACTGATCATGCAACTCGCGCCTTATGGTGTGTTTGCGCTGATGGCAAAACTTGCATTAACACTCGGTTTAGAGACCTTTGGTAGTGTGGTTCAATATTTCTTCGTGGTCTTAGGTGTATTACTGGTCCATGCGTTTATCGTTTATCCAATCCTTTTAAAACTTTTCTCAGGCCTCAACCCCTTAATATTCATTCGTAAAATGCGCGATGTGCAGTTGTTTGCTTTTTCAACCGCCAGTTCAAATGCCACTTTACCCATTACCATAGAAGCGTCTGAACATAGATTAGGTGTCGATAATAAAATCGCCGCTTTTACGCTACCGTTAGGCGCTACCATTAATATGGATGGCACAGCAATCATGCAAGGCGTTGCCACTGTGTTTATTGCGCAGGTTTTTGGCATTGAGCTCTCACTAACCGATTATGCCGTTGTTGTTGTGACAGCCACGTTAGCATCAATTGGTACCGCGGGTGTTCCAGGTGTCGGACTTATCATGCTGGCCATGGTGTTAAATCAAGTTGGCTTACCAGTGGAAGGGATTGCCCTGATTATCGGTGTCGATCGCTTACTCGACATGGTACGTACTGCTGTAAACGTCACTGGTGATTGCGTAGCAACTGTAATTATTGCTAAATCAGAGGGCGAATTTAACGAGCAAGTGTTTAACAACACTCAAGCGGGTAAAGTTGCTAGAAGTTTTGATGAGCAAGTTCATCATTTAAATAAATCGAACTAAACCTCACAAAGACCAAAATGACGCCCAGCTTCAGTGTTGGGCGTTTTTGTTTGAACGCAATACAGTTAACATGTCTATTGTTAGCAAAATGTGAACGCACCAATAGTACGGAAGTTTGTTTTTAGATACATTATGTTTACTATTTTAATACGTTTAATGGGAGGGGTATAAATGTGGTGGAGAAGTCTTTGGATCCTGATTGCATGCTGGTTATTGAGTGCCCACTTCGTACGTTACGAACAAATTAACTTTGCTATTCCTTTTGCACTTGCGCCTTTGGTCTTATTTTTTAACTCAGTTTACTTACTTCGTTTATTACAAATTTTATTATTTATAAGTGTCTTTGCCGTATGGGGCGTCACAACCATTGAAGCGATACATCTGCGATTAGCGCAAGAAATGCCTTGGTTGAGATTGTCTTTTATCATGATGGCGGTGATGTTATTTACCTTAGGCGCGATTATGTGTGGCAACGGCATTTTGCGGATCAGAAAACAAAAATCGCCTTGGGGAAATTCCCCGATACGCTAACACTTTAACGGAAAAACCTTCTTATTCAACAATTAATTAGTACTTATTTTGACCACAAGTTCAACTCGGTCAGCAAAGGTTAAGTTCAACTAAGATATGCTGATCCTCTATTTGGTTATCAGTGTGATTTTGCGTAGACTAGTTTGCTAAAGCTTTAGCTCATACACTTTAAGGCATTATATTATGAGAATTTTGGTTGTTGAAGACGATCCTATTTTATCCCACCACTTAAAAGTGCAATTAAGCGATCTCGGCAATCAAGTTCAAGTGGCACTGACTGCCAAAGAAGGTTTTTATCAAGCCACTAATTATCCCATAGATGTCGCCATTGTCGATTTAGGGCTACCCGATCAAGATGGTATTAGCTTAATTCAACAACTCCGTGAAGCGGGTCTTAAAGCACCGATATTAATTCTCACGGCACGAGTTAATTGGCAGGATAAAGTTGAAGGCCTAAACGCCGGAGCCGATGACTATTTAGTGAAACCCTTTCAAAAAGAAGAGCTTGTCGCAAGGCTTGATGCCTTAGTGCGCCGTAGCGCAGGTTTTGTTAAACCCGTGATTTGCAGTGGAGAATTGAAACTCGATCTCGCCGCCAAACAAGTCACTCTGGGTGACGAAGTCATGGAGGTCACTGCCTTTGAATATTTAATCCTCGAATATTTGATGCGCCATTGTCATGAGGTTGTCGCCAAGCAACGTTTACTCGATGTGATTTATGGTGATAAGGAAGGCGATCCCAATACGATTGAAGTCATGGTCAGCCGCCTGCGTAAAAAACTGACCCGCGATGGTATCGATAACCCCATAGTGACCATCCGCGGCCAAGGATATAAATTTAACCTGCCATGCAATTAAGATTAAAATTCAAGAAACGTCTGCTGACACGGATGTTTCTCACCTCGCTATCAATTATTACCTTAGTGGGTTTTGGTCTCGCATGGATGGTTAATATTCTGCATGCGCAAAATAGTTATAACGAAGAAACTGCCCAACTCATTGCCGAAATTCCCCAAGTCGCCGCCGAATTACGGGAGCACGATCTTATCCCCGATACCAGTGCTTGGTTAGAAGAAAATAATAAACAAGAGCGCTATGTAATAGCGAGTTGCGATGACAAATTTAAGCAGGTTTGGACCTCATCCCTCGCAGTAGATCGTGGCTTATTTGATACCTGTGAGCGTTTTAACGAAATCCGTAACGACTCCCCGCCCTACTACCTCACCATGGCTGACGACAGAGGTTATTTCGTCTATTTGCTCGCGGTCGAAATTGCCAGTGTGCATTACAACCTCCTCGTCATGAAAGATGCCGCCAAACTGGAGCAAGAATACAGTAAGTTCAGTAAACGTACTTATATTCGTTTAGCTATGGTATTGGCCTTAGCCTTAATTCTATTGGTCAGCGCCGCCTATTGGGGCATGCGTCCCTTGGTACGGATGCAAAATGAACTGCAATCAATTAACCAAGGTAAGAGTAAATCACTTTCTGAGGGCTATCCTGTTGAACTTGAAGGCGTAACGCAAGCACTCAACCAGATGTTGCAACAATCTAGTGCCCAACAACAGCGCTATCAAAATGCTATGAATGACTTGGCACACAGTCTTAAAACCCGCTTAGCCGCCGTGCATGCCATTACAGATGACGCCAGTTTGAGTAAACAATCGGCGAGCGAAAAGATCATGGAACAAGTCAGCCAAATGGATCAGCTGGTCAAATACCAATTAAAACGGGCCATGTTAGGCCGACAAGGCCTGAAGCAAGAACAAACTGTTATTGCGCCCTTAGTCGATCAATTAGCACAAATGTTGTTTAAAATTTATCGAGAAAAACAAGTGCAGTTTTCAGCCAACATCTCCCCCTCATTGATGTTCCCCGGCAACAAGGGCGACTTAATGGAGCTTTGTGGCAACCTTATGGAAAATGCTTTCCGCCTGTGTATCAGCCAAGTGCATGTATCGGCTAAAATTAACTCACAAGGTGAGTTTGAACTCATTGTTGAAGATGATGGCCCAGGTGTTGAAGAAAGCTTAAGACAGAAGATTATCCAACGTGGTGTGCGTGCCGATACCCAGTCCCCAGGGCAAGGGATCGGATTAGCTGTCTGTGATGAAATCGTTCACAGCTACGGTGGCAGCTTAAAAATTGAAGAAAGTCGCTTAGAAGGGGCGCTCTTTAGGATCCGTATCCCAGTGTAAGAAACTGGGATACTATCAGGCAATCACCGCATATAGCTGTTCGGCTCGATTAAACATGATCCAAGAAGTGGCAATATATTTGTCACCACTCACAGGTTTATTTCCCCGATGTGAATGAGTAAATCCCGCAGGCGCTATCACCATAGTGCCTTTTTTAGGGGAGATTTTACGCTGTTGATAATAAAATTCGGTTTCGCCGCCCTCTTCCACATCATTTAAATAAAACATATAGAGCACGACGCGATGCAGAGCTTCATTGTGGCCATTCTGCGGGAATTGCTCCGAATGCCAATGGGGATAACCGCCTTTATTTTGCTGATACTTTTGAATATTAATACTGCCACTGCGATACAAATACTTCACTAAGCCATCGGCCCTAGGCGCACCCAGCGTCGCAAAATTAGTCGGAGTTAGCGTTACAGGTTGGCCCTGCTCATCACTCACTGACACTGACACCGCCCCCATTAATGCCATTGAATACTTTGTGAAATAATCTACCGCGCCCTTTAAGGTATAACCTAAGAGTTCGTTTCTGATGGGCTGCAGGTCGACGAAACTATCTAAGGTCAAATCGCGGCTGATCTTCTTCTCCAAATCGACGCCATTGCCCGTATGTCCATCAACAACGCCAGCATGTTGCTCAAATGCCAGAATGAGACGGTCACACAAGTCATTCGGCAACGCATTAGGGTATACTTCAATAAAGTCCATACTTCCTCAATGGAGTGGCTACTTTCTAGGCTTACTATGCTGACATGTTAGTTAAGTAATTGTAAAGCAGCATCATTGAGATAAAATAACCCACATTACGCTTCACGATAACAAGAATATGAAAAAAAGCTGTAAAGTTTCAGTCCATCAACTTCAAGTCGGCAACTTTGTGCGTTTGCCCGTGGCTTGGAAAGATCATCCCTTTTTATTCAGTAGCTTTCATATTAAACAAGCTGCGCAAATCGAGTTGATTAAAAATCTGGGCATCGAACATGTCATCGTCGATTTAGAACGCAGCGACGTCGCCCCGATACATGCTGATGCGGTCAACCCTATCAAATTGCCGCCAAGTGCTGAAATCAATGTGCTTAAAAACGACATGGATCAATACAAGGCTGAGCAAATCGAAGTGCAAAAAAAATTACGCCGTGACATTAATAAAACTGAGCAAAATTTTACCCGCTCAGTAGCCATGATGCGCAGCCTCATCTCTAAGCTACGTAATCGCCCCTTAAATGCGGTCGATGACGCCAAAGATTTGGTCCACACCATAGTCGAACAGCTGCTCAACTCAGATAACTTAGTGCTGCATTTGATGAGTGATGCTAAGCAGGATGAAAGCATTTACTACCACTCCTTGAATGTTGCGATCCTCTCTATGCTGATCGCCAAAGAAATGGAATGGGATAGAAGTGAAATCGAAACGGTCGGTCTCAGTGCCCTGTTTCACGACGTGGGTAAATTAAAAATCCCACCACAAATTCTAAAAAAATCGACACCTTGGTCAGCACCAGAGCTTAATTTTATCAAACAGCATCCATTACTTGGGATTGAACTGCTCAAATTAGCCGATAATTTTCCCCAAGCAGCCTTACCTGCAATCACCAATCACCACGAGTTTCTCGATGGCAGTGGTTATCCCAAAGGCCTAAAGGAAGAGGCTCTCGATAAGGTATCGCAACTGATTGCGGTAGTGAACGAATATGACTCCTTGTGTTACCCAAGCCAACAGGGCAAAGCCAGAATGCCCTACGCCGCACTGGGGCATTTGTATAAGCAATATAAAACTAAGCTAAATCAAGAGTATATTGGCAAGATGATCAAGATGCTGGGCATTTACCCCCCCGGCAGTGTAGTGGAATTATCCAGCGGTCAATATGCCATGGTGATGTCGGTTAACTTAACTAAACTGCTATGCCCTAAGATATTGGTTTACGATGCGTTAGTTCCTAAAGACCAAGCGCCTATCGTTGATTTAGAGATTGAAGGGATCAGCATAGTGCGTTGCTTACCACCTGCGGCGCTTCCTGAAAAAGTCCACGAGTATTTGAATCCGCGCGAGCGAGTGAGTTACTACTTTGGCGGCGATAGTCGTAAGTAGTTGATTAAGAAACTGGCTTAACGATTATGTCTAACGAGCTTCACTCATTTAAACAAAGTCATCGAGTCTCACTCATTGAATAAAAGTCATTGAATGAACATGATTAATAAAAGTGATAACAATAAGGGTCGAATATTGCATTCGACCCTTATTGTTAATTCGAGAAATAAACACAGCTCGTGCCAGGCTTATAACCAATGCTTACGTTTAAAGAAGAAGTAAGTACCTGCGGCACTGGCTAACATCATCACAATCGCCATAGGGTAACCGTATTGCCACTCAAGCTCAGGCATGCTGGTAAAGTTCATCCCATAACTACTGGCAATCAAGGTCGGTGGTAGAAACACCACAGCGGCAACCGAGAAGATTTTGATGATTTTGTTCTGTTGCAGACCACTGAAACCCATGGCCGCATCGAGCAGAAAGTTTAACTTATCGAAAATAAACTGACTGTGGGGCATCAGCGACTCGATATCCGACAACATTTCCCGCAAGTCCTTTAAATGTTCATCGGATAACTGGCCACGATAATAACGCTGCATATAACGCAGTGAACGCTGAGTATCGAGCAAACTTAATCGGATTTTACCATTAGAGTCTTCTTGCAGAGTGATAAGTTTAAATACATCGTCAAGTTCATCGTTATCAAATACTTGCTCACCGACATTTTCAAGTACAGTGTAAACGTCTTCAATTAAGTCAGATAGATAATCCACTTTCAGATTAAATAATTCGAGAAACAATTCCTGCGGTGTCGATACTTCTAACCGTCCCAAACGCAAGTAGTTACGCAGTAAACGGATAAGACCTACGTCTTCTTCACGAATTGTCAGTAAAAAATTGCTACGAAGGTTAAAGGAAACGTTAACGCCGCGCACATCTTGGCCGACACGCTGTGGGAATAACGAATTAATATGCAAGCCGTCACTGTTTTGATAAAAACGTGCTGAGGCCTCAATTTCATTGATATCTTCTTCGTCAGGCACTTCTTCAACAGAAAAATGACTTAACCACTCTCGCTCCTCATCATCGGGTTTATACAGATCTAACCAAATGGTCGACGCGGGAATACTGTCCAGTATGCCGAGCTCTGTCACAGTAAGGTGACGATTATCATAGACATAAGCAGTAATCATTTGTCCTCCTGAAAAAAAACTTAAGTTAACGATTCCACTTAAGTGCAGGCTAAAAAATTGTCGCTAGTTTACCGCATAAGTTGGCAATGAAAAGGCGTGCAAGGTAATTTAGTAAAATAAATATGCCTTAATCGGTTTCGATAATTGCCAACCGTTCTTGGGTCGAAAAGCGAATATGTATGCCATCGATAGTGACCATTTTCGAGTCTGAGATATCCCCTTTTCGCACACGATACTCGCCGTTATTGTCGGCATTCGGTGACACAATTCTCACAGTGACAATTCTATGCTGATCGCGCCAATACCAAACACTGTAACTCAGTAGGCTAAATCCAATCACCACAAACACACCCGTCAACAGGTATCGACGCCACAGCGGTTCACTAAAACGCTTTGAACTGAGATTAACAGCCAGAGGTTCAATCTGACGCTTGCGTTTCACCAGTAAAAACCAAGCGCCAGCAATGACTAAGACTGTTAGTAAAATTTTAATGAGCATGGCTCTTTCCTCTGATAAACGTCCGCTTGTGCTCAATGGTCTCGATCAAGTGAGCAGCAATCTTGCATTGGCCCTTCAATGCCACACAAGTTAGCGCATTATACGCAGACTTATGTGGATAAACTGTCTTTGGGATCAAGCTTAAAGTGCACGGTCAAATAGATAAGGCGAATGTATGAGCCACACACATACACATACACATACACAAAGCAGAACGTTGAAACAGAGTACAACAGACTTATGACAGGGCGAAAACACTGCGGGACCCATACCTAAAATTGATTGCTACAGATCACAATACTCAACATAAGTAAGTACCTGAAATTAAAAATCTTCAAATCCCTTCGCCATCCGCTGAATTTGTGCCAAAGGAACGCCGTGGCGATTACGTTTCGCGCATTCCTGCTGATGAGCCAGACTGCTTGGTTCACCCACAAGCACAATTCGAACTTGATAACCTAAGGCTTTTGCCGCCGCTTCATAGGCCATGTATTCCCAGTGGCACAGATTGGTATTATCACAAATCACCACGGGCTCGCTTGAAGAAAGTGCCTGAATAAACCCCGCCAAATTACATTGATGAAACTCAGGTAATTTCTTGGCATCGAAACGATATTCATCTTCATGGTAGAAAAAACTATCGGTCGAAAATACGCCACGTTGCCGCACGCCAATGGCTTTTTCTAAAGGAAGGGACAGAATGTAAGTTTCAACCCAATGTGACTTACCACTGCCCGGTAAGCCACGCATTATAATCGCAACTTTTTCGCTCATGTGTTCGACTCACTGCCAATCACTAGACCCGCTAAAATGGTATCAACCAACTGAGGCACTAACTCCCCCGCTTTTCCTGTGAGGTGATATTGAAACTGACTGTGTCTATCGGGTGCCATCATATTCACTTCGACTGTTTGAGCCCCATGATGGTTAGCTGTATCCACAAAGCCCGCGGCAGGATACACAGTGCCAGAGGTGCCAATGGCAATAAACAAGTCACAGTTATCGAGCGCATCGTGAATTCGATCCATCCCTAAGGGCATTTCACCAAACCACACCACATGGGGGCGTAATCGCTGAGCCGGAATACAACAAGTACAGCAATTATCGATACCAAAGGGCTCACGTAAAATAAAGGTCTGACGCGAGCGCGGACAACGGCCTTTGGATAATTCACCGTGCATATGCAATAGACGGCGCGAGCCCGCACGCTCATGCAGGTCATCAATATTTTGTGTGATGACAAGTAATTGACCTTTAAAGTCCGCTTCCAACTTTGCCAAGGCCACATGCGCTGCATTGGGTTCAACCGTGCCACTGTGCAGTTGCAACCAACGACTATTGTAAAATCGCTCTACCAATTCAGCATCACGCTCATAACCTTCTGGTGTAGCAACGTCTTCAATATGATGCTCTTCCCACAGACCATCTTGATCGCGAAAGGTGCGTAAACCCGACTCAGCAGAGATCCCTGCGCCAGTTAACACCACAATTTGCTGGTACATGCCGATTCCTTATTATTTTATTTATTTGAATTATTCTCACTGACTTTGGCAGCCGTGAATATTATTCCTTGGTATAACCATACAAAAACTATGCTTGAATTGCCGCAAAATATTGTGATTTAACGCCTATTGACACAATTTATCTGCATATCGCCCTAGAAAGCCAGAACAAAGGTTTAAGTTTTCAACCTGAGCACCTATAATGGCAAACACTATCCACGGATGAACCTATTGGTTCTGCAATCAAGAGATTAGCAATGACAGATGGAAATCAAGCGCTAAAAAAAGCGGGTTTGAAAATTACCCTGCCACGAGTCAAGATCCTAGAACTGATGCAAGGACCTGAAAACCAACATATCAGTGCAGAAGATTTGTACAAGAAGCTGCTCGATATCGGTGAAGAAATTGGTCTAGCCACCGTCTACCGTGTGTTAAACCAATTTGATGATGCAGGTATTGTCAGTCGCCATCATTTTGAGAGCGGTAAAGCCGTTTTCGAACTATCGACTCAGCATCATCATGATCACTTAGTTTGCCTCTCGTGTGGCAAAGTGATTGAGTTTTCAGATGAAGTCATCGAACGTCGTCAAGATGAAATTGCCATGAAACACAACATTAAGCTGACTAATCACAGCTTATATTTGTACGGCACTTGCACCAACGATACCTGTGAGCATAACGACGCCTAAGTCGGCCATTGCGTTTATAAAGCATTAAGCAAAAAACCAGCCTAAGGCTGGTTTTTTATTGGATGATGTTTATGGGTAAACCGCTATAACACCTTGGCGTAGATATTCACTTTATGGCCCATAAACTCATTTTGCTCACGCCAATGCATGCCCACACGCTTAGCCACACCTTCAGAACCGAGATTCCCTGCTAAGATAAGTGCAATCGTCTGGTCAATGCCAAAACGTTTAAATTCAGCTAATGCAGCAAATGCGGCCTCAGTACCAATTCCAGTTCCCCAATACTCAGGGAAATAACGATAACCCAGTTCGACTTCGCTGAATTCTGGAATAAATTTCGGACCGCAAAAACCAATCACCCGCTTATCGGCTTTATGCTCTACCGCCCAACGGCCAAAACCATGTTGCTGATAATCGACTGTGATCACCTTGTGAAACAACTCAACCGCCTGCTCGCGAGCTGTAAATGCCGCGGTGGGAATGTATTTCAGCATCGCGGGATTACTGTTCATCAAATAAAGCGCTTCACAATCTTGCTCAGTAAATGGTCGAATAATTAACCGTTCAGTTTGGGTTATCATCTTTGCTCCTTCAAAAATGGCACTTAAAAATCAACCAATGGTTCGCTTAAAGTGCACTGGCGTAACGTCAACGACACTACGCCAATACCTCAAGCTTAACGGTGGAAATCACCACTGCGTTCAGGCTGATACAGGATTTCCTCAATACGCACTTTTACCATAGAACCACCCGGACCTGGCCATTCAATTTCATCACCTTGAGAGAGCCCTAATAATGCGCTGCCCACCGGCGCCAAAATAGAAATCGTGCCCGCGCCGTTCACGTCTTTTGGATACACTAAACGTAAACAGAAAGTCTCATTACTGGATGAAACGCTAAACTTCACTTCTGAATTCATGGTCACCACATTCGCGGGCACCTGTGATGCAGGCACAATATCGGCTCTGTCTAATTCAGCCTCCAATGCCGCTTTGCCCGGAAACGCATTTGCCGGCAGTGACTCCAATAATCGCTCTAGTCTTTCTAAGTCAATTTCCGAAATAATGATTTTAGGTGTTTTCACAGTTTTTCCCTCGTAAAAAATGTGATGTTTAAGCCGTTACTGTGGCTAACATCGACTCTGTTGCTTACCCTCCCCCAATGCGATAAGCCCCATAAAACAAATACGCTCGCAACGATAGACTGCAACCGTGTTAAATAAATTTGAGTTCAAGATTTTTTGCAGAACAGCACTGAAGCCATAAGCACTTAGCTCATGGTTAATGGCTCTACTCACATTATCCTCGCCAATGACGCAGACGAGCGCGTAGTAGAGAAGCATCAATCTAACCCGTAGAAGAAAAAATATCTAGTCTTCATGGTGTTAGCTCAATCCCATTCCTGTCATTTACTGCGATTCGCTGCCGAAATTACAGCCAATAAAAAAGGCGCCTTAGGCGCCTTTTTTATTCGAAAGGTTAGCTTACCAACCTGTACGAATACGCAGCGCTTTGCCGATATCAGCAAGCGAGCGGACAGTTGTCACGCCCGCTGCTTCTAATGCAGCAAATTTGTCTTCTGCAGTACCTTTACCGCCAGCGATAATCGCGCCAGCATGGCCCATACGCTTACCAGCAGGTGCAGTGACACCCGCAATATAAGACACAACAGGCTTAGTCACGTGTGCTTTAATGAAAGCCGCCGCATCTTCCTCAGCGTTACCACCGATTTCACCGATCATAACGATCGCTTCAGTCTGTGGATCGTTTTGGAACATTTCCAGTACATCAATGAAGCTAGTACCTGGAATTGGGTCACCACCAATACCTACACAAGTAGATTGGCCGAAACCTTCATCCGTCGTTTGCTTAACCGCTTCATAAGTCAGAGTACCTGAACGAGAAACGATACCCACTTTGCCTTTTAAGTGGATGTGACCAGGCATGATGCCGATCTTACATTCACCTGGGGTGATAACACCTGGGCAGTTAGGGCCGATCATGCGAACGCCAGTTTCTTCAAGCTTCACTTTAACTTGCAGCATGTCCAGTGTAGGAATGCCTTCAGTGATACAAACGATAAGCTCGATGCCACCGTCGATAGCTTCAAGAATGGCATCCTTACAGAACGGAGCCGGTACATAGATCACAGAAGCAGTTGCGCCAGTCGCAGCCACAGCGTCTTTCACAGTGTTGAACACTGGCAGACCTAAGTGAGTTTGACCACCTTTACCAGGAGACACACCACCCACCATTTGCGTACCGTAATCGATAGCTTGTTGTGAGTGGAATGTACCTTGACCGCCAGTGAAACCTTGGCAAATTACCTTGGTATCTTTATTGATTAAGACAGACATTATTTGCCCTCCGCAGCTTTAACTACTTGCTCAGCCGCGTCAGTTAGACTGGTAGCTGCAATGATATCTAGACCTGATTTAGCTAATACTTCACGGCCAAGTTCAGCGTTAGTACCTTCTAAACGAACCACAACAGGTACTTTAACGCCCACTTCTTTAACAGCGCCGATAATACCTTCTGCGATCATGTCACAACGTACGATACCGCCGAAAATGTTAACCAGAACCGCTTTCACATTGCTGTCAGACAGAATGATTTTGAATGCTTCTGCTACACGTTCTTTCGTCGCGCCGCCGCCTACGTCTAAGAAGTTCGCTGGCTTGCCACCGTGCAAGTTAACGATATCCATAGTACCCATCGCCAGACCTGCACCGTTCACCATACAGCCAACGTTACCGTCTAATGCAACGTAGTTCAGCTCGAACTTAGCAGCGTGAGCTTCGCGGGCATCATCCTGTGATGGATCGTGCATGCCTTTGATTTTTGGTTGACGATAAAGTGCGTTACCGTCGATACCGATTTTACCGTCTAGGCAGTGTAGGTTGCCTTCAGTGGTAATAACCAGTGGGTTGATTTCAAGCAATGCGAAATCATGATCAACGAACATAGTCGCCAGACCCATGAAAATCTTAGTGAACTGCTTCATTTGAGTTGGGTTTAAACCTAACTTGAAGCCAAGATCACGTGCTTGATAACCTTGTGGGCCAGTCAAAGGATCGATGATTGCAGTGTGGATGAGTTCTGGCGTTTCTTCTGCCACTTTCTCAATTTCAACACCACCTTCAGTCGACGCCATGAACACAACACGACGAGTCGCGCGGTCAACAACGGCACCTAAGTACAGTTCGTTAGCAATGTCGGTACAGCTTTCTACTAAAATTTTAGCAACTGGCTGGCCTTTCTCATCAGTTTGATAAGTCACCAGATTTTTGCCTAACCAGTGTTCGGCAAAGGCTCTGATTTCTTCTTTATCGCCAGTGACTTTAACGCCACCTGCTTTACCGCGGCCGCCTGCGTGTACTTGACACTTAACAACCCATAAATTTCCGCCAATATGGCCTGCCGCTTCTACAGCTTCTTGGGCTGTATCACATGCAAAACCTTCTGACACTGGTAAACCATATTCGGCAAATAAGGATTTTGCCTGATACTCATGCAAATTCATGATGATCTATCCGTATACTTCTAATCAAATCCAACTGGCCCGTTTGGGCCAGTCACGAGGGTATGTCTGGCTATTTCTTTAAGCGCAATCTCTTATCGAGTTGTGTTACAGATCAAGCAGCAGACGAGTTGGGTCTTCTAGGAAGTCTTTAATCGCAACCAAGAAACCAACAGACTCACGGCCATCAACAATACGATGGTCATATGAGAGTGCTAGGTACATCATGGGCAGGATTTCAACCTGACCATTGACTGCCATTGGGCGATCTTTAATGGCATGCATGCCTAAAATCGCACTTTGTGGCAGGTTAAGGATCGGTGTAGACATCAGTGAACCGAAAACACCACCGTTAGTCACAGTGAAGTTACCGCCAGTCATGTCAGCCACAGTCAGCTTACCGTCACGGCCTTTAAGGGCTAAGTCACGAACTGCTTTTTCGATTTCAGCTAAGTTCATGGTATCAGTGTCACGTAACACTGGTGTTACCAGACCACGTGGTGTTGATACTGCGATGCTGATGTCGAAGTAGTTGTGATAGACGATATCATCGCCATCAATAGACGCGTTGACTTCTGGGAAACGTTTCAGCGCTTCAGTCACGGCTTTGATGTAGAAAGACATAAAGCCTAAACGAATACCGTGGCGCTTTTCAAAGATATCTTGGTATTGCTTACGGATATCCATGATGGGCTTCATGTTCACTTCGTTAAACGTCGTGAGCATAGCGGTAGAGTTTTTCGCTTCTAACAAGCGGTTTGCGATTGTCTTACGCAGACGTGTCATTGGCACGCGCTTCTCGCTACGGCCAGCCGCTAACGGAGCTACAGCAGGTGCTGCTGGCGCCGCAGCTTTAGGGGCAGACTTAACAAAGGCTTCAACGTCTTCTTTAGTAATACGACCACCCACACCAGTGCCTTTTACTTTGCTGGCATCAACATTGTGCTCTGCCAGTAAACGGCGAACAGATGGGCTTAACGCATCACTGCTTTCATCGCTGGTTTCAGCTGCAGGCGTTGCCGCTTCAGCTTGTGCTTTAGTGACTTCTTTGCCCGATACAGCACCGGCGATGAATTTAGCGATCACTTGTTCACCCAGAACAGTGGCGCCTTCTTCAAATAAGAACTCGCCAATGTGGCCATCTTCTGGCGCAACCACTTCAAGAACCACTTTATCGGTTTCAATATCAACCAGGTTTTGATCACGAGAAACTTGCTCGCCCACTTTCACATGCCAAGTGGCAATCGTGGCATCGGCAACAGATTCTGGTAGTACGGGTACCTTGATTTCGATACTCATGAAAAACTATCCTTTTATAAAATGTCTATTACTACAGTGAGATTGTAAGTTTCAGGGCACTGTTCACTAAAGATTCTTGCTGATGTGTGTGCAACTCAGGGTAACCACACGCTGGTGCAGCTGACGCTTCACGACCAGCATAAGTTAACTGTGCACCTGCAGGAACCGCGGCCCAGAAATGGTGTTGACTAGAGTACCAAGCACCTTGGTTCTGTGGCTCTTCCTGACACCAAACAAAATCTTTCACATGTTGGTAATCAGCCAAAGCAACGATCATTTCATCATGTGGGAACGGATATAACTGTTCGACACGGATTAACGCTACGTTAGTGATATTTTCTTTACGACGTTTTTCCAGCAGCTCGAAGTAAACCTTACCACTGCAGAAGACAACTCGGTCAACCTTGCTTGCTTCCAACGTATCGATTTCACCGATTACATTTTGGAAACTGCCATTGGCTAATTCTTCCAAGCTTGAAACCGCTAATGGATGACGTAGTAATGACTTAGGCGACATAACGATAAGTGGTCGACGCATAGGGCGCACCACTTGGCGGCGCAACATATGGTAGACCTGTGCAGGTGTTGAAGGCACACACACTTGCATATTGTGGTTAGCACACATCTGCAAGAAACGCTCTAAACGGGCGCTTGAATGCTCAGGGCCTTGACCTTCATAGCCATGGGGTAACAACATAGTCAGACCACATAAACGGCCCCACTTCTGCTCACCCGATGACAAGAACTGATCGATTACCACTTGGGCACAGTTAGCAAAGTCACCAAACTGCGCTTCCCAAATAGTCAATCCGCCGGGTTCTGCTGTGGCATAACCATACTCAAACGCCAGTACTGAGGCTTCAGATAATACTGAGTCAGTAATATCAATTGGGCCTTGTTCATCAGCAATATTGCGCAGTGGCATGTAAGTCGTGCCATCGTTTTGATTGTGCAATACAGCATGACGATGGAAGAAAGTACCGCGGCCAGAATCCTGACCTGTAATACGTACACGCTTGTTGTCTTCCAGAATTGAGGCATAAGCCAGCGTTTCTGCAAAACCCCAATCGAGTGGCTTCTCGCCTTTTGCCATCGCTAAACGGTCACTATAAATCTTAGCAACCCGTGATTGCAATGGATGACTTTCAGGTACATAGCTCAGTTTGTCAGCCAGACTTTGTAAACGCTCAGCCGACATAGAGGCTTGATACGCTTCGTCCCACTCACGACCGATATACGGAGTCCAGTCAACAGAATGCAGCGTCATTGGGCGCCATTCTTTAACCACACAATCACCTTGATCTAATGCATCACGGTAATTATTGATAAGACCAGTCACATCATCAGCTGCCATCACGTTTTCAGCGATTAGCTTGTCTGCATAAATCTTACGTGGCGTTGGGTGTTTCTTGATCTTGGCATACATCAGCGGCTGAGTTGCACTTGGCTCATCGGCTTCGTTATGGCCATGACGGCGATAACAGACCAATTCAACCACCACATCACGTTTGAACTCGTTACGATAATCAACGGCTAACTGCGACACAAAAGCAACGGCTTCGGGATCATCAGAGTTAACGTGGAAAATCGGTGCCTGAACCATCTTAGCGATGTCAGTACAGTATTCAGTCGAACGAGTGTCCGCATGGTTAGACGTCGTGAAACCCACTTGGTTGTTCACTACGATGCGAATACTGCCGCCGACTTTAAAGCCACGGGTTTGAGACATGTTGAATGTCTCTTGTACTATCCCTTGACCCGCAATGGCAGAGTCACCATGAATAGTAATAGGCATGACTTGCAAGCCATCCTTACAACCACGACGGTCTTGACGGGCACGTACAGAACCGATGACCACAGGGTTAACGATTTCAAGGTGCGATGGGTTAAAGGCCAATGCTAAATGCACATTGCCGCCCGGCGTTTCAAAATCAGAGGAGAAACCTTGGTGGTACTTAACGTCACCAGAACCGTGGGTATCAGCATGCTTACCTGCGAACTCGTCAAACAGTTCAGCTGGACGCTTACCTAATACGTTCACTAACACGTTCAGACGACCACGGTGAGCCATACCGACAACGATTTCTTTAGTACCGGCTTCACCTGCACGATAAATAATTTCGCGCATCATAGGCACTAACGCATCACCGCCTTCTAACGAGAAACGTTTCGCACCAGGGAATTTAGCACCTAAGTATTTTTCAATACCTTCTGCGGCGTTAAGGCCTTCAAGAATGCGTGTCTTAACACTTTTATCGTAGTTAGCTTTACCTAAGGAAGGTTCGAGACGTTGTTGGATCCAGCGTTTTTCATCGGTATCGGTAATGTGCATATATTCAGCACCGATAGAACCACAGTAGGTGGCTTTCAGCGCTTTTACCAAATCCGCGAGCTTCATGGTTTCGCCACCATGAGCAAAAGAACCTGTATTAAACTCACGTTCCATGTCTTCTTTAGTCAAGCCGTGGAAGGCAGGATCTAAATCAGCTACGGGTTCACGTTTCCACAGTTCGAGGGGATCAAGATTAGCCCCTTGGTGACCACGGAAACGATGGGCGTTAATTAATTGCAGGACTTTAACTTGCTTAGCATCCATTTCAGGATCCGTCACACGAGCCGAGCTCTTATGGCGACCTTCTAACGCTAAACTGCGAAAATAATCACGTACTTTTGAGTGAGCAGCTTCAGGCGCATCAACAGAGGCACCGTTCACAGGAGGGAGATTATCAAATACCGCACGCCAATCATCAGCGACTGACTGTGGGTCTTCTTGATAGGCTTCATACATCTCTTCTACGTAGGTCGAATTTGCACCACTTAAGTGAGATGATTCGAGCCAGGCTTTCATGATGCCTTGGTGCATTTCTATTCCTTTCAAACTTTATACACGTGCTTAGCCATAGTATTAAATATGCAGTCTGTAGAGATTACCTTCGACGCATAATTTCTGCCGCCCCTAGATGTCCAGATATACGGCGCGTTGTCTTCCATTACATACGCAAAAGAGTCACCTTCTGCTACCAGAAAGTGACTCTTCAAGAGCTATATTATTATTGGTTTCAGCTCGGGTTCTCGCATTACACTGCTCGCTTCAACAGCATGGACTTAATATGACCAATTGCTTTAGTCGGATTAAGACCTTTTGGACAAACGTCAACGCAGTTCATGATGCCATGGCAACGGAACACGCTATAGGCGTCGTCCAGCTCAGATAAACGTTCTTCTGTAGCTGTATCGCGACTGTCGATCAAGAAACGATATGCGTGAAGCAGACCGCTTGGACCGATAAACTTATCAGGATTCCACCAGAATGATGGGCAAGCCGTAGAACAACAGGCACACATAATACATTCGTACAAACCATCTAAATGAGCACGCTCTTCAGGGGATTGTAAGTGTTCACGAGCAGGTTGTTTCTCATCATTGATGAGGTAAGGCTTGATCTTCTCATACTGCTTATAGAACTGAGTTAAATCAACAACTAAGTCACGAACAACTGGCATACCTGGTAATGGACGTATTTCTAATTTCTTACCTTTAAAGGTTGAAATTGGGGTAATACACGCCAGACCATTCTTACCATTCATGTTCACGCCGTCTGAACCACACACGCCTTCACGGCATGAGCGACGGAATGACAAAGTCGGATCTTGCTCTTTCAACTTGATCAGTGCATCGAGCACCATCATGTCAGAGCCTTCAGCCACTTCTAAGCTGTAATCCTGCATATACGGTTTAGTATCTACGTCAGGATTGTAGCGATAAACTGCAAATGTCAATTTCATCTTTGCAACTCCTAGTAGGTACGTTTCTTCGGCGGGAATGCTTCACGTAACTTAGGTGCCATGTTCACTGCACGACGATCCATCGTTTCAGTGATTGGGTCAAATAAGCTGTGGCATAACCAGTTCTCATCATCACGCTCTAAATAATCTTCACGTGAGTGAGCACCGCGGCTTTCAGTACGGAAGTTAGCCGCATAAGCCGTGGCGATTGCCGTTGCCATCAAGTTATCTAACTCTAAACATTCAATACGTTGAGTATTGAATTCACGAGAGTTATCAGACAATTTAGCATTTGCAAGACGTTCACGAATCACTTTCAACTGCTCTAACCCTTCAGCCATAGCATCGCCACGACGGAATACAGAGAAGTTTAATTGCATACACAGTTGCAGATCCTTACGGATTTGCGCTGGATCTTCGCCATCTTTGTTGCTTTCCCAACGATTCAGACGCGCCAGAGAAGCTTGAATATCTGCATCACTTGCGTCTTTTGGATCGTCAGTCTCATCCAAAGCTTTACCTAAATGCTGACCCGCTGCGCGGCCAAAGACCACTAAGTCAAGCAGTGAGTTACCACCTAAACGGTTTGCACCATGTACAGATACACAGGCAATCTCACCCACAGCGAACAGACCAATAACATCTTGTTCAGTGCCGTCTTCATTCTTACGAATAACTTGACCACTGACCTTAGTTGGTAGGCCGCCCATCATATAGTGACAGGTTGGTAGTACTGGAATTGGACCATCGGCTGGATCGATATGGGCAAAAGTACGAGACAATTCACACACGCCTGGTAAACGTGCTTCTAATGTTTCTTTACCTAAGTGATCAAGCTTGAGCAAACAGTGTGGGCCTAATGGACCGTCTAAACCACGACCTTCGCGGATTTCAGTCATCATAGAACGTGCTACCACGTCGCGTGATGCCAAATCTTTCGCGTTAGGGGCATAACGCTCCATGAAACGCTCGCCGTCTTTGTTCAGCAGATAACCGCCTTCACCACGACAACCTTCAGTCACAAGTACACCCGCGCCGGCGATGCCAGTTGGGTGGAATTGCCACATTTCCATGTCTTGCATTTGCACGCCAGCACGCATTGCCATACCTACGCCGTCACCGGTGTTGATATGCGCGTTAGTCGTCGAAGCGTAAATACGCCCTGCACCACCCGTCGCAAGAATCGTTGCTTTAGCTTTGAAATAAACGATATCGCCCGTTTCAATTTCAATCGCAGTACAACCCACAACGGCGCCATCATCGTTTTTAACGAGATCTAATGCATACCATTCTGAGAAGACTTGCGTCTTATGCTTAACGTTTTGTTGATATAAACAGTGAAGCAAAGCATGACCAGTACGGTCGGCAGCTGCCGCAGTACGCGCAGCCTGCTCGCCACCAAAGTTCTTAGATTGACCACCAAATGGACGTTGGTAAATCGTACCATTTTCGAAACGAGAGAAAGGCAAACCCATTTGCTCAAGTTCAATCACGGCTTCAGGACCGGTTTTACACATGAACTCGATCGCTTCTTGGTCACCGATAAAATCGGAACCTTTCACGGTATCGTACATGTGTTGTTCCCAATGATCTTCATGGGCGTTACCTAACGCAACAGTGATACCACCCTGCGCAGATACGGTATGAGAACGGGTTGGGAATACTTTTGATAAAAGCGCGCAGCTTTTACCTTCTTTGGAAATCTGCAGCGCTGCACGCATACCAGCGCCACCGGCACCGATCACTACAGCATCAAATTCGCGTACTGGAATACTCACTTAGACACCCCACACAATAACAATGCCGGCCGCTAAATAACAAAATACGGTAACGACAAAGGTGAACTGTAAAACACCACGTAACGACGTGCACTTAACGTAATCTGTCAGCACTTGCCATACACCAATCCAAGCATGTACTAATAAGGCTACCAGCGTCAGAAGTGTAAACACTTTCATTGGCAGAGCACTAAATAGGCCATGCCAGACGTCGTAGGTGAGAGGGGAACTACATGCAATAAAGCCAACCAAGAAAATGGTGTAACAGGCGAGGATCACTGCACTAGCGCGTAGTAGAATATAGTCATGAACACCACTGCGTCCAAAACTTGCTGCATTGGTTACCATACCCAGATCCCCGCTATGATTGAAAAGGCTACCGTTAAGGCAAATACAGCTTTCGCTGATGCGGCACCCGATGACAATTCTTCCCAACGACCGGTATCCATTACTAAGTGGCGCAGGCCACCAAACAAGTGATACGCCAGTGCAGTCATAATGCCCCACAGGATAAACTTCATCACGAAGTTATCGAATAGAGACTGTACGCCAGCGAAACTTTCAGCTGATGCTAAAGATGAATTTAGCAACCAAATGAGAATGCCAACTGCGAACAGCATGATGACACCGGAAACACGGTGAAGAATTGACACAATCGCTGTTGCAGGAAAGCGAATGGTCTGCAGATCTAAATGGACAGGTCTTTGCTTTTTCACGTTCTGCTCACTCAGCTCCATTGAGCATTTTTTTTGTTATGTGAACCGCTTTTGTACAAACTTTAAACAGGAGGTTGATCACTGCAAAAGTAAACACAAAAGCAAAGTTTAAACAAACAGTTAACTATCTGAGCACGCACTCATTTAACATGTAAACAAAGGGTGCTTTATAATCGTTGTTTGCGGCCCTTATTGGGCGAGGCAAGTATACTCGCGGCAAATGTCAAATACAAACATCACAGAATGCAAATTATGTTTTTTTGACTATTTTTTACTGTAAGTGCCAGTTACAAATAGAAAAGTAAAGGCTTTTATACCATGGTCTAACAAATTTAAACGCTTATTTAAATTGAAATGTGATCTAGAATGGCTGTAAAGTAATGGCGGTTTGACATGCCGCACTCACAGATAAGAACTAAGTAAGGAGAACGGGGTATGGCTGATTTAAAAGCCAAATTAGAATTACCAGGGAACGACTCGATAGAATTGCCAGTAAAGCAGGGAACCGCTGGTTTTGACGTAATCGATATCAGTAAACTTGGCAGCAAAGGTTACTTTACTTTTGATCCAGGTTTTCTTGCGACTGCCTCCTGTGAATCTGCAATTACCTATATTGATGGTGATCTGGGTATATTGTTACACCGTGGCTATCCAATCGATCAACTTGCCGTTGACTCCGATTACCTAGACCTGTGTTATTTGCTGCTTTACGGTGAACTACCGACCAAAGCGCAATATACTGAGTTTGTACATACAGTTAAAACCCACACTATGGTTCACGAGCAGCTAGCCTTCTTCTTTAGAGGTTTCCGTCGTGATGCTCATCCTATGGCCATGTTATGTGGTGTGACGGGTGCATTATCTGCATTTTACCAAGACTCTCTGGATGTTAACGATCCACGTCACCGCGAAATCGCCGCTTATCGCTTAGTCTCAAAAATGCCTACGATAGCAGCCATGTGCTACAAGTATTCTTCAGGCCAGCCATTCGTGTACCCACGTAATGACTTAAGCTATGCAGGCAACTTCTTAAGCATGATGTTTGCTGTACCGTGCGAAGAATACGTCGTGAACCCTATTGTTGAACGTGCAATGGACAGGATCTTCATTTTACATGCAGATCATGAGCAAAATGCATCGACTTCAACAGTACGTTTAGCCGGTTCTTCAGGTGCAAACCCATTTGCGTGTATCGCAGCGGGTATCGCATCTCTTTGGGGCCCTGCACACGGCGGCGCTAACGAAGCCTGTTTGCAAATGTTAGAAGAAATCGGTTCAGTAGACCGTATTCCTGAATTCATTGAACGCGCTAAAGATAAAAATGATCCTTTCCGTCTGATGGGCTTTGGACACCGTGTTTACAAAAACTTTGACCCACGAGCCAAAGTGATGCGTGAAACTTGTCATGAAGTGCTGAAAGAACTGAAAGTACAAGATCCACTCTTGGATGTGGCAATGGAGCTTGAGCGCATTGCACTTGAAGACGAATACTTCATTTCTAAAAAGCTGTATCCAAACGTCGACTTCTACTCTGGCATCATTATGAAAGCCATTGGTATTCCAACCAGTATGTTCACTGTGCTGTTCGCACTGGCACGTACTGTAGGCTGGATTGCTCACTGGAAAGAAATGTTAGATCAACCAGGCCACAAAATCAGCCGTCCACGTCAGTTATATACTGGTGAAACTGCGCGTGATTTCGTCGCACAAGACAAACGCTAAGTCCCACGACTTACGCATTAAAAAGCGCCTAAGGGCGCTTTTTTCATTTCAAATAATCCTCTTTTAGACTTCCTTCTCCTGACAAAATACATTGTTGCAATTGCGCACTTGTGTAATCTTAATTAACCGCGTTTAGTTATTCTCATCACTTTTTAAACCTTTTGGCTACATTTGGTAAGAATCACAAATCACACTTAGCCAAAAATACGACTAATAGACTGAAATTAAACAAATTTAAACATTGGCATGGTTTCTGCTATCAACTGGCATCACAATAAAGACAACAGGTAACATTCTTATGGAAAAGTCAAAAATTGCTCAATTCACCCTGCCACTGCTAATGATTTCGATGCTAGCAGCCTGTGGTGAGGAAGAAGTGGTCAAAAAAGAAGAAAAATATGCCATTCCCGTCGAAACCACTACAGTGATGCAAGGAAACGTTTCATCTTTTTACAGTACAACTGCCACCTTAGAAGCGCCACAGGAAGCCAATGTAGTGAGTCGTATATCAGGGCTCATTGAATCTCTCGCTGTTGAAGAAGGTGACCGCGTTCAAAAGGGACAAGTGCTGGCTGTTATTGATGCCAAGAGGCAGCAATATGATTTAGACCGCTCAGAAGCCGAAGTCAAAATCATCGAGCAAGAATTAAATCGTCTGAAGAAAATGAGCAACAGAGAATTTATCAGCGCGGATTCAATGGCCAAACTTGAATATAACTTGCAAGCCGCTATCGCTAAAAAAGATCTCGCTGAACTGCAAGTAAAAGAAAGCCGCGTACTGTCCCCTATCAGCGGTGTAGTTGCTAAACGCTATGTGAAAGCTGGCAATATGGCGAAGGAATTTGGCGACTTGTTTTATATAGTCAACCAAGATGAACTTCACGGTATAGTTCATTTGCCAGAGCAACAGCTTGCGAGCTTAAAACTCGGCCAAGAAGCACAAGTGTTTAGTAATCAACATAGCAAGAATGCTATCCACGCCAAAGTGTTGCGCATAAGCCCGATTGTGGACCCACAAAGTGGCACCTTTAAGGTGACACTTGCTGTGCCGAATCAAGAGGCGCGCCTTAAAGCTGGCATGTTTACCCGAGTTGAGCTCAAATACGACACCCACGAGAACGTGATTACCGTTCCCTACAGCGCCTTGATTAACCAAGACAACAAACAAGCGCTTTATGTTATTGATGGTACCAATGCGAACCGTCGTGAAGTCGAAATTGGCTACCGTGAAGGTGATTCGGTAGAAGTGATTACAGGTATTAATCCCGGTGAACAAGTCGTGACCCGTGGCCAGCAAAACTTGAAAGACCAATCCTTAGTCGAAGTGATCACCCCACTCGATCTTGCTTCCGCTAAGAACTGATAGGAGCCTTTCATGTCAATTATCAGCACTTCTGTTAAACGGCCAGTCACGGTATGGATGTTCATGCTGGCGGTGATTTTATTCGGTATGGTGGGATTTTCCCGCCTAGCGGTGAAGTTACTGCCAGACTTAAGCTATCCCACGTTAACCATTCGCACTATGTATGACGGTGCGGCGCCAGTAGAAGTTGAACAGCTCGTCTCTAAACCAATTGAAGAAGCCGTTGGCGTGGTCAAAGGCTTACGTAAAATCAGTTCTATTTCGCGCTCCGGCATGTCAGATGTGGTGCTTGAGTTTGAATGGGGCACAACAATGGATATGGCGAGTTTAGATGTACGTGAAAAGCTCGACACTATCGCTCTGCCACTTGATGTTAAAAAGCCCTTATTACTGCGTTTTAACCCCAATCTCGACCCCATTATGCGTCTTGCGCTGTCTGTGCCCAATGCCTCAGAAGCCGATCTCAAACAAATGCGCACCTATGCAGAGGAAGAGCTTAAGCGTCGTTTAGAGGCGCTATCTGGGGTCGCCGCCGTGCGTTTATCTGGCGGCCTAGAGCAAGAAGTTCATATTCAGCTCAATCAAGAAAAACTGTCGCAGCTCAATCTCAATGCCGATGATATTAAACGTCGTATTAATGAGGAAAACATCAACCTCTCTGCGGGTAAAGTGATCCAAGGTGATCGCGAATACTTAGTACGAACGCTAAACCAATTCAACTCATTAGATGAACTCGGCCAAGTGATCGTCTATCGCGATGAGCAAGCTTTAGTCCGTTTATTCGAAGTTGCTACCATCACAGATGCCTACAAGGAGCGTAGTGATATCACCCGCATCGGCAGTCAAGAATCGATTGAACTGGCCATTTATAAAGAAGGTGATGCAAATACTGTCGCTGTCGCCAAAAAACTGCGCGATGAACTCGTCAAAATCAATCAAGACCCTAAGCAAAATAAGCTCGAAGTGATTTACGATCAGTCTGAGTTTATCGAAAGTGCGGTCAGCGAAGTCACCTCTTCTGCGCTGATGGGCAGCTTGTTATCTATGCTAGTGATTTACCTGTTCTTGCGTAATATCATCCCGACACTGATTATTTCTATCTCGATTCCCTTCTCAGTCATCGCCACCTTTAACATGATGTATTTTGCCGATATCAGCTTAAATATTATGTCATTAGGTGGTATCGCCCTTGCCATAGGTCTCTTGGTCGATAACGCCATTGTGGTATTAGAGAACATTGACCGCTGCCGTAGCGAAGGAATGAGTAAATTAGAAGCCGCTGTGACGGGGACTAAAGAAGTGGCAGGCGCAATTTTTGCCTCAACACTCACCACTCTTGCGGTGTTTGTGCCGCTAGTATTTGTGGATGGGATTGCCGGCGCCCTCTTCTCAGACCAAGCGCTAACGGTCACTTTTGCACTGTTAGCATCGCTATTAGTCGCGTTAACGTCCATTCCAATGCTGGCATCACGTGAAGGCTTTAAAACCTTACCCGCGCTGATAAAAACGACACCTAAGGATAAACCCACCACTAAAATGGGCAAGCTTAAACACTATAGCGCGACTGTGTTTTCCTTTCCTATTCTATTAATTGTTAGTTACTTACCCAGTGCACTACTGACCTTAGTGTTGATTTTAGGCCGCTTTTTCTCATGGCTTATTGGTCTAGTGATGCGCCCGTTAAGCTCAGCATTTAACTTTGTCTACCACAGTATTGAGAAGGTTTATTACAAGCTTCTGGCCTCGGCGCTGCGCCAACAGAAAGCAACACTGTTACTCACGATTGCGATAACAGGCGCTTGTATTAGCTTGTTACCGCGACTTGGTATGGAGCTTATTCCGCCAATGAATCAGGGCGAGTTTTACGTGGAGATCTTACTGCCGCCGGGTACGGCAGTAAGCGAAACCGACAAGATATTACAGCAACTTGCACTGTCCATTAAAGACAGAGCCGAAGTTAAACATGCTTATAGCCAAGCCGGTAGTGGCGGTTTGATGACTTCGGATACTGCCCGCGGGGGTGAAAACTGGGGCCGCTTGCAAGTGGTGCTTAACGACCACAGTGCCTATAACGCAGTCACTCAAGTATTACGTGATACTGCGCGCCGCATTCCTGAACTTGAAGCGAAAATTGAGCAACCTGAGTTATTCAGCTTTAAAACGCCACTGGAAATTGAACTCACAGGTTACGATTTAAACTTGCTCAAACGCAGCGCAGATAGTCTCGTCAAAGCATTATCCGCATCGGAGCGTTTTGCCGACGTGAACACCAGTCTACGTGATGGTCAACCTGAGCTAAGTATCCGTTTCGATCATGCAAGGTTAGCGGCTCTAGGAATGGATGCGCCAACGGTTGCGAACCGTATCGCCCAACGTGTTGGTGGTACTGTTGCCAGTCAATACACAGTGCGTGACCGTAAGATTGATATTCTGGTGCGCAGTGAACTCGCGGAGCGGGATCAAATCAGCGATATCGATGCCTTAATCATCAATCCGAATAGCAGTCAGCCTATTGCATTAAGCGCAGTTGCAGAAGTTTCATTGCAATTAGGCCCATCTGCGATTAACCGCATCAGCCAACAACGTGTGGCTCTCGTATCAGCTAACCTCGCCTATGGTGATTTAAGCGATGCGGTTGCACAGGCGCAGCAGATACTATCGCAACAAGTGTTACCCGCATCGGTTCAGGCCCGTTTTGGTGGTCAAAATGAGGAAATGGAGCACTCATTCCAATCACTCAAAATTGCCCTTATCTTAGCGATTTTCTTAGTATATTTAGTCATGGCGAGTCAGTTTGAATCACTATTACATCCCTTGCTTATCCTCTTTGCCGTACCTATGGCATTAGGTGGCAGTGTACTTGGGCTTTATATCACCCAAACTAACTTGAGTGTGGTGGTATTTATTGGCCTTATCATGTTGGCGGGGATCGTCGTGAACAACGCGATTGTGCTTGTGGATCGGATCAATCAACTGCGTAGCGAAGGTGCTCAAAAACTTGATGCCATTCGCGATGCAGCTAAATCGCGCCTACGCCCGATTATGATGACAACCCTCACCACGACCTTAGGCTTATTGCCGATGGCGCTAGGTCTAGGTGATGGCTCAGAGGTGCGCGCACCGATGGCGATTACGGTGATCTTTGGTCTGAGTTTATCAACACTACTGACCTTAATTGTGCTCCCAGTGCTCTATGCCCTGTTTGATCGAAAAGAATACGCAGCAACAGGCTCACATGTAAACGTAGAGGAGGCTCGCCCATGAACCTCACCCGTTTAGCCATTAAGCGCCCCGTAACCACCAGCATGTTCTTCTTTGCTATCTTGCTGTTTGGTCTCGCCTCGAGTCGCCTATTACCGCTGGAAATGTTCCCCGGTATTGATATCCCACAGATAGTGGTGGAAGTGCCTTACAAAGGCTCGACCCCTGCTGAAGTGGAACGCGATATAACCAAAGTGCTGGAGGAATCCCTCGCGACTATGGGGGGGATTGATGAGCTTGAATCAGAATCCTCCCAAGAAGGCGCCGAAATCGAAATCAACATGAAGTGGGGGGAAAACGTTGCCACTAAGAGCTTAGAAGCGCGGGAAAAAATCGATGCAGTGCGGCATTTACTGCCCAAGGATGTGGAGCGGGTCTTTATCCGCCAATTCTCCACCGCCGACATGCCTGTGCTCACCATACGCATCTCAAGTGATCGTGAGCTTTCAGGTGCATTCGATCTACTCGATAAACAGCTCAAGCGTCCGCTTGAACGTGTTGAAGGTGTCTCTAAGGTCAGCCTGTACGGCGTTGAGCAAAAGCAAATTGAGGTACGCATCAATACCGATCGCCTTGCCGCCAGTGGATTTTCAGCCACAGATTTGCAACAACGTCTCAGCAGAGAGAACTTTGTGCTGAGCGCTGGCACACTCAGGGCCAGTAATATCGTTTATCAAGTTTCACCTAAGGGTGAGTTTAGAAACCTTGAAGATATCAAAGCACTAGTACTGATCCCCGGATTGACCTTAGGCGATATCGCCGATGTGCAATTTGCCCTACCTGAACGTATCGAAGGTCGACATTTAGATAAGCACTATGCCGTGGGTTTGGATGTGTTTAAGGAATCTGGCGCTAACTTAGTCGAAGTGTCAGACCGTGTCATGAAGGTGATTGAGCTTGCGAAGCAGGACCAACAGTTCCAAGGTATTCGCCTATTTATCATGGAAGATCAAGCCTCTGGAGTAAAATCTTCACTAATGGATTTGCTGCTTTCAGGGTTAATCGGTGCACTGCTGTCCTTTGTCGTGCTGTACTTATTCCTGCGTAATTTTAAAATGACTTTAGTGGTTGTGTCATCCGTGCCTATTTCAATCGGTATGACGCTCGCCGCTATGTATCTACTCGGTTACAGCTTGAATATTCTGTCTATGATGGGACTCCTGCTCGCCGTCGGTATGCTTATTGATAACGCTGTGGTTGTCACTGAGAGCGTACTGCAGGAAAAACAAGGTAAACACCCTAAAGACAATGAAGAGTCTGTCATGACGGGGGTCGATAAAGTGTCTCTGGCGGTATTGGCAGGCACAATGACAACCGCCATTGTATTTTTACCTAATATTTTTGGCGTAAAAGTCGAGATCACCATTTTTCTAGAGCATGTTGCTATTGCGATTTGTATTTCACTCGCCGCGTCGCTATTGGTCGCAAAAACCTTAATCCCTTTGATGTTGACTAAGTTTCACTTCGACATCGCACCCGAAAAGGATGCAGGTAAATTACAACGTTTTTACAATAATACCCTAGATTGGGTATTGCTCAGACCTTGGCGTTCAGGCGTGATTGCTGTAGCGATCCTCGCATCCACCGCCCTGCCGCTATCTATGGTTAAACAGGACCAAGAAGACAGCGAGAGCAATGAGCGAATCTACATTAACTATCAAGTAGAAGGTCGACATAATCTCAATGTCACTGAGGCAATGATCAACCAAATGGAAGAGTATCTTTATAACAATAAAGAGGAATTCCATATTGATTCTGTCTACAGCTATTATGCCTCTGACGATGGCTCATCGGTGATCCTCCTAAAGAAAGATTTGCCTATGTCAGTGGATGAGTTAAAAAAGAAAATCCGCAGTGGCTTCCCTAAGTATTCCATCGCCAAACCGCAATTTGGCTGGGGCAATGACAACTCTGGCGTGCGAGTCACACTGACAGGGCGTTCAACCTCTGAGCTGATTAATTTGAGCGAGCAAGTTATTCCTTTGTTGCAAAACATCAAAGGATTGCAAGATGTTCGCTCCGAGCTTAATGGCGCTCAGCAAGAAGTGATTATCCGCATTGATAGACAAATGGCGGCGCGGTTAGATTTAAAACTCAATGAAATTGCCTCAAGTATCTCCATGGCACTGCGCGGTTCACTGCTACGATCCTTCCGCCACGATCCTAATGGCGAGCTGCGCATCGAAATGGCCTACGAGAAAGAGTGGCAAAAGTCACTTGAGAAACTCAAGCAGTTACCCATAGTACGCCTCGACCAAAGAGTGTACACCTTAGATAATCTGGCGAAGATTGAGATCCAACCCCGCTTCGATACTATCAAACACTTCAATCGCCAAACCTCGCTGTCGATTGGGGCTAACTTAGAAAACCTCACCACAGAAGAGGCGCAAACTAAGATCAAGCAAGTGATGGAAAATATCCGTTTCCCCGATGGTTACGGCTATTCACTCCGTGGTGGCTTCGAGCGCCAAGATGAAGATCAGAACGTGATGGTGACTAATATGCTCTTGGCTGTCGCGATGATTTATATTGTTATGGCGGCGTTGTTTGAATCTCTACTATTACCAACGGCGATTATTACCTCGATCCTATTTTCCATCACAGGTGTATTCTGGGCGCTGTTTATCACAGGCACCCCTATTTCAGTGATGGCAATGATAGGTATCTTGATTTTAATGGGGATAGTGGTGAACAACGGTATCGTTCTAGTGGATCAAATCAATCAGATGACACCGGATCTCGACAAATTGTCTGACACCATTCGGGAGGTGTGTATCACCCGTTTGCGGCCTGTGTTAATGACAGTAGGTACAACAGTACTGGGATTAGTCCCACTGGCAATGGGTGATACCCAAATCGGTGGCGGCGGCCCGCCATATTACCCCATGGCAATCGCCATTATCGGTGGCTTATCGTTCTCGACAGTGACTAGCTTGTACTTAGTCCCCCTGTGCTATCAAGCATTTTATCGGATGCGTCACCGCGCAGCGATTCGCTTAGGCCAAGCCGATCACTTTGCGAAAAAACTGTTACCTTGGACGGTTTAGTTGTCTTGGATAGCTGATGTTCTTGAACAGTTCAGCAATCTTCGACAACTTAATATGCCATTGAATTTGTAATAAAAAGGCTGCTGTGCGGCCTTTTTTATTAAAAAATAATTAATTATTGCCTTAACGGCGCGACAATCACCTGACCTTGCGCAGTTTTCGTCCCTCTAAAAAAGTCGTTGCTATTGAGTGATAACATAATACCTTTACTGAAATTATCCCCTAATCGGTACCAACGACGCTCACCGGATGTATTCGAAAATGAGCGAAAAGCGATGGGAAACACTTTTCCTTGCGTAAAATCAGTTTGCTCAGCAACATCATATGCAAACATGTTAAATACTTCCTGTACCCCTTCCTCAAGATACTGACGTAACGGCTGACCATTATCCGCTAGCCATGTCTTAGCCTGTTTTGCAGCGAACGCTTGCTCATCTAAAGGCTCATTAACCGCGGCTAAGGCTTTGTCACGCTTTTTAATCTCCCTTAAACGTTCACGCATGCCATCAGGCAATTTGGCATACTTGGCATTAATTTTCGCAAGATACTCCTGCTTTTCTTCTTCGGTGCGGAGTCTATCCACATAGGGATTCGATTTTGATTGGTATAGGAAGCGGTTTTGGTAAAGCAATTGCGGCTTTTCCCCCTTAACGGCACCTTGATATAGTTGGACCTGTAACAATACATGCAGCATTGTGTTATCCGGTGTTAAGCTGTATTCCGGTGTGAGGATAAGCGCAGTATCATCTGGTGCTAATCCTAAGGTTTTAATTCCTTTTGAAGGCCATTCATCATAAACCTTCACTTGATTGTCAGCCAATTGAGGCAAGGTCGTGATCAACATTTGGTACTGCTTCTCATAGGCCTTTTTTAAGGTATCGCCCGCAAGTAACTCTCTAATTTTTGTTATCGCTTCTTCTGCATCAGTCTCTCGGGATTCATTAATTGCAGCCTCTGTCAAACCGACAATTAAACCGCCAAGCGCCCCTGCAGTGACACCCGCTGCAGCTAACGTACCATCAGACGTGCCATATAAGTGATACTGAGCTCCTAATTTTTTATTTGATAAATCAACGACTAATTGTGCATTATTGAGCTTTTCTTGTTGGTTAGTATCAAGGTTTACCTTGTAGGGGGCTATGGTACAGGCCGATAAAGTGCTCACAGCCAATATCACCAGTAAAGGGGTTTTAAACATCAAGACTTTCATTTCAACTCCTTGTAATAAATATTTTTATTTTTCTCTCACCACACAAAACTGAATTTGAAACAACTGTTCAAGTCCAGGATAGATCTCGTTAATCACCCGACGAAGCTCAGAGAGTGACATATTTTCCTGCTTGGCATGTTGATCTGACAGATCAGAAAATAAAATAGGCACGACATCAATAATATGGATATCACAAAACCAGCGGTCGGTTTCGAAGGTTGAAACGGGAAGTGTTTGACCTGCAATCACATGGGATTCCGTTTCATCACGCAGCGTAATGGTTTTAGTGCCACTTAATATATCGTGCTCAAAGCGCTCAAAAAAAGTGATTTTAGTTAATAACACACATCTTCCTCGGCTCAGGATATGAGCAATAAAATAACATTAGAGTCAATTTTTCAAACTCATAATGCTAGGCAATATAATGGCTTTTGATCCACACTGACAGCCTACACCGCAGAATTTGCAGCATTTGTCGTGTGAAATACTAACAGCACCGTTTGGGTCAAATTGTTATGCTAACGCCATATAGCAAAACTAGTTCCCAAAGAGTGGCCGTTGTTTTCGACAAAATTCAGCAAAACATGGTCAGTTCGCTCAGATTGAGTTAGAATCCCGCCTCAATTGAGCCCTTGGCCTCATATTCCTGCGCGTAGCGGGTGCGAAACGAAATTAGAGACGTCATGAACAAGAAACAAAAGATCATCAAGAAAATAGCTAAACGCGCTAAGGCCAGACTGAATAAAGTCGACCCAGTGACTATCGGCTCACCTGCAAAATCAGGTTACATCTCTAAGGCTGATCGCGCAAAAATGGCGGCATCAGAAGCCGCGACTGAACAAGTCGAAGGCCAACAAGACACGCCAAGTATTGAAGAATAAGCAGTACCGAAGAATAAGAAGCTCAGCAGAATAGTTTTTTAGCGGCGTATTTTGGCATTGTTAGCTTAACTAAATGAAGTGCAAACGCCGTTTCAAACAAAATGCCACAAGCAATCTTGTGGCATTTTGTTTTTCAGCATTCCTATCATTAGCAGCTTTCTGACTGCTCCTCATTATTAAGAGCTCATTTTTATCTGCGTTCTTGCCCACAGCTTCTACACGGCACAGCTAAGCCACATAACGTCAATTAGGCTTTTTCCCCTCGTCTAAATAGGGCAATACGGGCTCATTTTCTTGCTCCTCCGTTAATTGCGCCATCTGCACGCACGAGGATGAAAGCGGATTGGTCGCACTCGGTAAGTTCTGTGCAACACAATTAGCGATTTCCTCTTCCTCACTCAGTACTACATTACGGGGGATAGCATTCGCAGCATCAAGATTAGGCGCGGCTGAAAACTGTGCCTGCGCCGCCACTTTATCCACTAAACGATAGGCAACCCACACACCTAATGTACCAAACAAAATAGACCCTAAAATTTGCCCAATCAATACACCGTAAACACCACCCCAAAGCGCACCAAAATACACAAAGGGCACAGTGCCTAAAGTGGCTTTACCTACGTTAAATAGCGTGGAATATTTGGCCTTGCCAAGGTTATTAAAGGACGCATTCGCCACAAATAAAATCCCTGAAAAGATAAAGAATACTGCGATATAACTGCAGAAAAAGTGAATTAGATCAGCGCTGTCGCCCTTCATATCAAACACACTGACCAAATGTGACTTAAGCATAAACAGCAGCAAAGACATTACCAGCACATACACAGTACAAAACTGAATCGCCCGCGTTAAACTCTCACGTACTCGGTCAAACTGACCTGCCCCAAAGTTTTGCCCAACAATAGGTCCAATCGCGCCGGACAGTGCAAAGATCATCCCAAAAGCCACAGGGATTAAACGCCCCAATACTGCCCAGCCTGCCACATAAGCATCACCGAAATCGGCGATCGCTCGGGTCACAAAGGCATTTCCGATGGGAGTTGCTACATTGGTTAACATCGCAGGGCCTGCAATGGCAAAGATGGGCTTAAGATCAGCGACAAAATGTGCCTTATCAAAATGGCCTAACAACTTATGCTTAACCACCACACCGCGAGCGGCAATCACAAATACCGCCACCCGCGCTAAAACGGATGCCAATGCAGCGCCTTCAATCCCCATGGCGAACATGAAGATAAAAATCGGATCGAGTACCGCATTAACGCCGCCCCCCGCTAAGGTCGACATCATAGATAACTTTGCATCACCCACGGCGCGCAAAGCCCCGCCGAGTGCCATCGCAAGACAGATAAAAGGCAAGGAAGGCACGAGAATATACAAATAGCTCGCAGCAAGCTCTGCCGTATGACCATTCGCGCCCACTAAGGCAACTAGCTCAGGAATGAAGATGGTGACCACAGCCGCCACCAGCACACTGATCAGTGTCGTCACAACCGCGCTATTGAGTAATAAGCGCTTTGCCAACACCACCTCTTTTGCGCCAATCGAGCGAGACACTAAAGCCCCTAATGCAATCGATAAACCAATTCCAATCGATGTGGTAAAAAACGAAATACTCCCCGCATAGCCCACAGCCGCCGCGAGTTCATGCTCTCCCAATAGGCTCAGGAAAAAGATATCCAGTAAATCCACGACAAATAAGGCAGAAATCCCTACCGCGGCGGTCGAACTCATCACTAAGATATGGCGTAATATGGGGCCTTCAACAAACTTGGCTTGCGTCATACGTGTCTTTTACCTACAAAAAAATAAAAAGTGTTCGCCGAAGTCATCATGAAACGCCTTTATCAACGGACACATCCAAGCTATCTAACTCACATCCGCAACGACTACAATACATGGCATCAATATCATGACCTGTCTTATGACATTGATTACACGAGCGTAAATCTCGATGACGCCCTACTTCTTGGGATCTCTCGGCGGTTAAAATCCCCGTTGGGATTGCGATAATCGAGTAACCAATCAGCATAGTAAAAGCCGCAATCGCCTGACCTAATCCGGTTTTCGGGGTAATGTCGCCATAACCGACTGTAGTAATAGTCACAATTGTCCAGTACACAGATTTAGGGATTGAACTGAAACCATTATCAGGCCCTTCAACCACATACATTACTGAACTCAGTACCATAACGATCAAACTGACCGAGAAGAAAAACAAAAAAACCTTACGACTCGACTGCATCATCGCCCTAAGTAGAACATTTCCTTCACTCAAATAACGCAGTAATTTGAGTACGCGGAAAATCCTAAACAGCCTAAGTATCCGGATGACTAAGGTAAAGTTAGCACCAGGGATCAGCAACGCCAGATAACTTGGCAATACCGATAACAAATCCACTAAACCATAAAAGCTGCGAGCATATAAAACAGGATGAGTCGCGCAGTACAAACGTAGGCCATATTCAATCGTAAAAATAATGGTAAATACCCATTCCAACACAGAAATAAGCTGGCCGTATTCGCGATGGAATATCTCTACTGTGTCGAGGAACACTAAGCCGACACTCAACACAATACACACCATGAGGGCGATATCAAAATAGCGGCCAGCGGGAGTATCAGTGCCAAAAATAATGGTACGTAATTGACGTTTTAACGGACTTTCGGATTCGATATTCTCAGACATACAAACTTTTACTTCCTTGCAACAAACTGACTAACACAGGGATTACAGCATAAATATGCCACGAGTCTGCCATGCAATTGCACCTAGCTCAAAATTATCTACTCACAGTAGGATAAAATTGCGGTATGATGCCGAAAAAAGCCAATAACCTGTGTTTATTTTCGAGGACTTCATGCGCGCCACCCTACTTTCCACATTGACATCTCTCACTGTGACTATCGCGGCTCTCGTTTCACCCGAATTACATGCCTCTGGCATGGGTAAAGTGGATCTGGTGGTGATTACAAAATCCGAATCCAGTATGGCTTTATTGCGCGATGGCAAAGTGCTCAAACAATATCGTATCGCCATGGGTGACCTACCCGCTGGACACAAATTAAAGGAAGGCGATCAACGCACACCACAGGGGCGTTATACCCTAGATTATAAAAAGCCAGATAGTGCTTATTATAAATCGATCCATATTTCCTATCCTAATGAAGAGGATAAACTCAGAGCCAAAGCCTTAGGCATTAGACCCGGAGGCATGATCATGATCCACGGCCAAAACCCTAAGTCGTCACTGCCGCCAGAACAAGCTCAGCAATACAACTGGACTGACGGCTGTATCGCGATTACCAACGCCGAAATGGATGAAGTGTGGAAAGTAGTCGATGAAGGAACGCCGATTGAGATTTGGCCTTAATCTTAGCCCGCTTCCTAATGGCAAAATGCCAAATAGATAATTGAACGATATCAAACACGCCCAGCTTAATGGGCGTTTTTATTTAACCATTAAAAGCATGATGTTAGTTGTAATAGTCTCAGTCATTTACTTAAGGGATAAAACTAACGCCAATAGAAATGCCTTGGAGTATTTATGCCTAAATTCAACGAGCCTGTTGCGCCGCACAGTGCAAACCTCAGCTATGAGCAATTAATCCAATACTGGCCAGCCTTTGAAGCACAAATTGTCGCTTTCCTTAAGACCTTAGATTTAACAGATAAAGCACTGGTTTGCGACCATGTCGCGCTGCGCGTCAATTCCATCGCCAGCGCCAATGCACTGAAAGACGCCTTTAGCCGCATAGGTAAAATCATTTCAGACAACATCATCAATGGCCGTACGATTCTGATCATCGAGCTAGACACGCCACTCACACTCGGTCAATTTAGCATTGCCTGCGTCGAGCTTCCCTATCCTAGTGATAAAGTTTATCCACAGGAAGGCTGGGAGCACATAGAGTTAGTTATTGATTCTAAAGCCAAAGATTACGATACCTTGAGCCAAGATTTACTGGTCTTATGTCCAACACTCCGCTCTTTACTCAACCTAGGACTGAGTCCATTGCCGCAATCTGAGCAGACAGCTGAATCAGAGCAGTCAAGATTACCAGACTTGCCATCCCTTGCTGAGATTAAGGTCAAGATGAGCTCGCCCAAAGGCGATAAAGAACGTTTAGCCAATCCAACTATCGCCTTTAAACGCGGCAATGTGTGCATTAAAGTGCATCCCCATGGCATAAAAGCGGTCATCGCGAGCGAACAAGTATCTGAATACTAAGTCAGACTTAAACTCAGGCAGATAAAACTGAGCTTAGATTTTCATTGGCACTTGCCTTAGCTAAAACCTACGACAGTAACTGAGTTAACATCTGAGTTGATGACAATTTAATCAGATTCAATATTCTCGTTATTTTTAGGTCAGTTTTTTGGTAGTTTTGTCAAAAATCGCCAAAATTAAATCTAAAAAACAGCATATTTAGCGTAACTTAGGACATATAACTCGCAGATGCCATCAGGCACAAATTATCGTGTCCAGTAGATGGATGCTATGTGCAAACAGAGGATCGCCAATGAAGCCACACAAGAACGAAGCACAAATATTGAAGTTCGCCATGGAAATCGGCGTGGGCTATGCCAAAAAACGCGGATATGCAGACTTCGACAAAGGCATCTCACCCAAAGACAAAGTGGAATGCATTTATCGTTTATTAGTCACTGACAACTTGATTCAGCCACTGGCCAAAGATAAAGAAGATAGGCCAAACATGAAACACAAACTGATTTTATGGATCACCCGCCAACTGCCAGCTGATCATCCACTGTTGAAGTAATCTTTTTAGGCGACTCGGTTAAAAATAATTATTGGCAAGCGGACATTTGAAGCTAGCCTAGAACGAAGCCAACTCGCTAAGTGTTCACGATAAGGATCACCATTAAATGGCGCATCATTGCGCCATTTAAGTGAGCCAGAACTGGATATCAAACCTAGCCCTTTTTGGCCGCTTTGTTAGCTTTCTCATTCGCTAGCACTGTTGCCATTGGCGGCACTATGGTCGTAGGGTCGAGGCGCATTTGATACCAGTTCACTCGCCAATCTAAGTGTGGACCATTTGCACGGCCTGTTGCGCCCACCTCTGCAACAGCTTGGCCTTGCTTAACCGCTTCACCCGCGTTGACGTACAGCTTACTCAAGTGCAAAAAACTCGAACTCACGCCATAACCATGGTCGATCACCATAGTCCCGCCCGAATAAAACATGTCAGGCACAGAAAGACTAATAACACCATCGGCGGGGGCGACCACTACAGTGCCGGTTTTCGCCGCCACATCCACCCCAAAGTGTGGATTACCGGGTACATCGTTATAAATACGCTGGCTACCGTAAACGCCTGAAATACGCCCCGTCAGAGGCCAAATAAACGCCTGTAAAAATGCAGTTTGCTCACTAAATGTTGCCCGCGCCGCTTTCACTTGCGCCGTGTCTTTCGCCGCTCTTTCCTGCGCGACAGGATCGGGCTTCATAATCTTCGAGCTAATGCCCTTTACACTTTGAATGTCGTACTCTCGCTTGGTTAAGGTTAAAGGCTTAACCTCAGTCAAACCATCGGGATAAACCAAGGTTAGCTGCTGGCTCAGTTCACCGTCGCGATCAAAACCAAAGGTAAAATGACCATCTGGCGTGACCTTGATGGCTTCACCATTTAAGCTAATCTGAGTGCCCGCTGGCGCTTGACCCCGCATTAATGCGCCTTGCTCTAACTTACCCTGTAAACTCACCTCAGCTTGTACCTGAGGCGCAATGAGCACTAGGCCCAAAGTGAATAATGCCGATAAGCAGCGCACTGGATTTGAACTTAGGGGGGCTCCACCGTGAGATAAAAATTGCGATACTTTATTTCCCAACATCTTATTATTTTCCAGCATCTTAGTTTCCAATATCCTAGTTTCCAACATCTTCAAAAAATCCTTATCGATGGGCAATAGGGATCAAGACCCACTCAATACATTCATCGCGACACAAAACGCAGCCGAATTCAATCAATGCCACGTTAACCTAACGCACCATAAAAATCGATTCTGCAAACCCACATCCCTGTCGTAATCTCAGTTCAGCCTATGCTAAAAACAAACAAAAAAGCCCCGATAATCTACCGAGGCCTATTAAATCCGTGATTAAAAGGTGAATAGTTTAAGTCCATTCACTTATATCAGCTCGTAGTGCCTATCCCTTAACGACGATCGCGCCCTTGCCAACACCTTCAAACGCCACCACTTTAAACTGACTTCCTGGCACTTTAGCGACTAATGTCGTGGCAATATAATCGGCTAACAACTCAACCGTCGTGTCGTGGGGAATTAAATCACAGCATTCCTTTGGCATTGCCAATTGGAAATCCCCTTGGGGGGCTTGGTAATGAAAGCCATAGTGGCTGTCATCGGTTATCCGCGTTTGCGGCGAAAGATTAAGGGTCTTAACTGAAACCAGGTCCTCTTCACTGCCTAAATAAATATCGTGCCAACGTTTGGCCCAATACTCATCCCACTTAAGTGCTGGACTGCCATTTTCATAAACGTGAATAGGACTACGATGCCCATGGGCGATACGCTGACAATTACCATCGTGTTTACGTAAACCATGGCTGTAATGGTAATAAGGCGTATCGAGAATTTCGTGTCTCAAGGTGAGCGTGATCCCTTCGACATTCTTAGGTAAAGCTTCGCGCAATGCTTTCTGTAAAAAGGCATTCACGCTGGGAATATCAATCTCTTCGGTCGGCACTAAGGCAAAGGCTTGTGAAGGACAGGCCAAATGAATTTCACCTAACTGACTATCAAAATCCATCCATACTCTATCACCCTGCTGTTGCCATCGCACACTGCTGCAGGCCGTAGGCACTAATAAACGATGATCGGCCACCGCATCTATGGTCTGCTTAATCGTACGTTTGACTTTAGCAAAATCGAGTACCATGTTTTGCTCGTCTAATCCGCCCTCTAGCAGAACATCAACAATCCAACTCTCCCCCACCATGCCGCGCTTTGGGCACAAATAGGAAAAATCGATCACAGTTAAATCTTTGACAAACAATTGCATTAACGCTCCTCGGCAGAAAAACAGTCCGCCTATGTAATTTTATAGCACCGCTTGGCGATGGCCGAGCATGCTAACTTGAGGCACTCAACACGAGTTAACTCAACATGAACAGAGATTCTAATCAATTCCGTCTGTTGTCGCGACAAATGAATCCACTCGGCCTAATATTTTGTATCAGATGTTTGTATCAGATGTGTGTATCAGGTAGTCGAAAATCCAGCAATGCAACTCATTGCAACCATCAGGTACCGATAGGCAGAAAGCAACAATGCATCGACCTTGTCGATTAACAGATAAAGCCTTAACAGAAATACCACTCAACCTAGCAAAATAACAACGTAAAAACAGCGAATTAGATCGCAAAAGCTTAATCCGCAACAACGATAGACCCAATCGAAACAAAGCATTATCACTCAGCATTATTAACCGCTAGCATCCCTGTTAAACCATACAAAAACCAAGGTTATACAGGGAGAAATAAGATGACCAAACTTACATCTATCGCCATTTTCATCGCAGGTATGTTAGCCAGTATCCATGCTATCAGTGCAGAACCCATCGAAGTCATTACAGCAGCCAAGATCACCGAACCTGAAAAAGTTGAATTAGGTAAAATGCTATTCTTCGAACCCAGACTGTCTAAATCTGGCTTTATCTCTTGTAACTCTTGCCATAATTTATCCACTGGTGGTGTCGATGCTCTGCCAACGTCCATTGGTCATCATTGGCAGGAAGGCCCAATTAACTCGCCCACAGTGCTTAATGCCGACTTTATGCTGGCTCAATTTTGGGACGGTCGTGCCAGTGATTTGAAAGAACAAGCCGCGGGCCCTATCGCCAACCCGAAAGAGATGGGCTTTACCCATGAACTCGCAACTGAAACTATCGCCTCTATGCCCGCCTACCGAGCACACTTCGCCAAGGTCTATGGCGATGAAAAAGTCACAATTGACCGTTTAACCGATGCGATTGCCACCTTTGAAAAAACCTTAGTCACCCCTAATAGCCCCTTCGATCAATATCTTCTGGGCAAGCAAGATGCCATCAGCGCGAATGCCAAAGCGGGTTACCAACTCTTCAAGGATAAAGGTTGCGTGAGTTGCCATAACGGCCCCGCTGTCGGTGGCACCATGTATATGAAAATGGGACTCATCAAACCGTTCCACACCAATAACCCAGCAGAAGGTCGTAAGGGCGTCACTGGTAAAGAAGCTGATAAATATGTGTTTAAAGTGCCGACACTACGCAATATTGAACTCACCTATCCCTACTTCCATGATGGCAGCGTCTGGACCTTGGAAGAGGCGGTGAATACCATGGCAGACATTCAATTAGGGCAAAAACTCTCTGACCAAGAAGTGAAAGAAATGGTCGCCTTCCTTGAGTCCTTAACGGGCGATCAGCCGCAAATCACGCTACCTATTTTGCCACCATCGAATAAAGATACGCCACGTCCTGTGCCATTTAGTTCCAATAACTAACATAGGCAACGAGTCACTGACTAAGAAGTACTCACTTAGCTGTACTCACTTAGCATAGACACTAAGTCAGCGCGACTTAGCACTGCAAAAAGGCCGAGAGTAAAACTCTCGGCCTTTGGTTATTCGTTCGCTTAAAAAACGATGGATGAATTAAGTGCTATTCGCCTTTAAGACGACGATCAAGCTGATCTTTTAAGTTTGCTGGCACACCTTTGATTAAAATCGTGTCCGAGATGGGATCGTAAATCACCCGTTGACCTAAGTGGCCGCCATCAAAACTTAACGTTACGCCGCCACCTGTACCAGAAAACTTCTTCAATTGGCGCAGGGTCGATTTATCGGCCGGAAACTCTTCATCGAGATCATAACTGCCGCCACGGGCAAAATCATAGAAGGAGTCCATACCTTGATCGGCTAACTCATCGGCCAAGTCTTTGATCTCAATGTCAGCGCCTTCATCGAAACGCTCACTACAGTATTCAAACACTTTATTACGGCACTGCTGACGCTCGTCTTTCGTCAACTCACTACTGGCAACAAAATCTTCAACCGCATTCATTAAGGTTTTGTTTTGCGCCTTAGTGTTGACGCCTTCTACGCAGCCCATAAAGTCGAGGAAAAAGTCGGCGACTTTACGTCCCGCACGGCCACGGATAAAGGAGATGTACTTGCGAGAATCCTTATCGGCTTGCCACTCAGTTAAATCGATACGCGCCGCGAGTTGGATGTTATTTAAATCCAAATGGTTATTTTGCGACAGTTCCATATCGTCTAATACTGTCATTGACGACTTCGCACTTAATAAAGCCACAAACAAATAATCGCTGGTGATGCTGGTATAGCAAGACATCAACAGGAAACCGCCTTGACTGAAGTCGTACTTTGACAATTCTTCTTGCAGTAATTTACTGGCTTGACCGGAAAACTCCACAAACCCTAAATCACCGCCACGGTATTGAGTTAGCGCATTGGCAAAGGCGGGGTTCGCCTCACCGTCGTCACCATGGATACCAAAATAGCCAAAACCTTTACCGGCCTTTCCCGTATATGTCTGATGCAACTCGTCGAGCATCACCTCGACCGCCTGACCGTTCAGCAGAGGTTGAGGACGTAAACGGCAGCGTAATTGCCCCTGACTGTCCTGAGAAATCTCGTGAATAATTGCGTGTTCGATGTTAATACTCATAAGCCCTGATAGTGATACTGGGATAAATCCGCTATTATATGCCGCTAATCCATTCCAAAGTGAAACATTTTTTGATTATGGCAATCCAATCGAAATACTCAAACACCCAAGTTGAATCATTAATCGCCGAAATATTGGCTGTGTTAGAAAAGCATAAAGCACCGACTGACCTGAGCCTGATGGCATTGGGTAACTGCGTGACTAACCTGCTAGAACGTAAAGTGCCCAGCGAATCGCGCCAAGCCGTGGCCGAACAATTTGCAAAAGCACTCGCACAATCGGTTAAATCCCAGTAAGTTAACTGGGTAATAATCATCAAAAGAATATAAGATACAAGGCCTTTTAGGAATAAGCGGATCACTATGGTCGAGCGAAAAAAGCAAATGAGCCGCGATCGGGTTTCCCGGCTCATCAACTGGGGGCATTGGTTCGCCTTCTTCAATGGCTTATTAGCCATGATAGTCGGAAGCCGATACCTTGGCAGCGTAGGTTATCCAGAAACTTGGTATGGCTGGTTTTATCTGAGCGTCAGCACTATTGGTCAGTTTAGCTTTCTCGCCTTTATCGCCTATTTGATCTGCCTATTTCCACTAACCTTGATATTGCCCTATTCAAAGATATTAAGAGGTGTCGCGGCGGTGATCGCGACACTAAGTCTTTGTATCTTATTGTACGATACCATTGTTTACGCCGATTACGGCATGCACTTGAGCCCCTTCGCCTTCGATTTAGCTTGGGCGGATCTCAATGCCCTGCTCCGTGGTACTTCTTATATCGTCACCCCGTTGGCCATCATCGCCATTGAACTGACCATGGCCAATTTTTTGTGGAAACGCATAGAGAAGATCCAAAAACTCAATTTAGGCAATAAAGTTATCACCTTAGTGTGTATCTGTTTTATCAGCAGCCACTTGATCCACATTTGGGCCGATGCCGCCGATATCACAGAAATTACCCGTTTCGACGATACTTATCCTTTATCTTATCCCGCGACTGCTCGCTCCTTTATGGAAAGTCACGGTATCGATGGTTCATACCAAGGCGATGACGTCAATCACAACACCAGTGTACTCAGCTATCCAGAGCAGCCACTCACCTGCCAGGCCGACACGAAAATTAACGTGTTGATGATTACCATCGACAGTTTGCGGGCGGATATGGTCGATGGTAAAAGCATGCCATTCCTACAACAATACACTGAAAATAATCAATCTTTTACCCAGCATTTCAGCGGCGGCAACCAATTTAGAACGGGCATGTTTTCACTACTCTATGGCCTGCAAGGCAGTTATGGCGATGCGCGAATTTTTAATAGCACCAGTCCTTTACTGACCAGAAGTTTTCAACAAGCAGGCTATGAATTGGGGCTTTTCCTCCCTGAAACCAATCTCAATTTGCGTTCATCACAGGCGATGTTTAATGACTTTAATCCTGTCATAGCCAAAGAAACCAATGGCAGTGCCGATGCCGATTTGCACACAGTGGCCAGTTTTAACGAGTGGCACAGCATTAAACATAAACCTTGGTTTGCGCTCGTTAACTTAAAAGCGCCAGAAAATTTTGATACTCCCGTGGGTTTTCTGGGTATCGAAACAGTGAAAGCCAATACCGACCTGATGCCAGCGCAAAAAGTACTGTTTAATCAATATCGCCAATCTCTGTATTTTGTCGATCAACAACTCAAGGCGATGCTGGCCAATGTGTCCAACGACACCTTAGTGATTATCACTGGGGTCAATGGCAAAATGTTCACCAGCAATAGTGATGAAGCTAATCGCAACCTGTCACCACAGAGTGTCAAAGTGCCATTAGTGATCCACTGGCCGAATACTGGCGCTTCTAAGGTCAAATACCGCACCAGCCATTACGGCATTGCGCCGACTTTAATGACCCACGTGCTAGGTTGCACCAATAACACGACAGATTACAGCGCTGGCCGCAGCCTATTACAACCTGACAAAGAAACGTGGATCTATATAGGTGATAGCCGTATTTTTGCTATCTATCAAGAAGCAGAAGTGACAGTGATTGACCGCCACGGTAAATATCGTATTTACGATGAAAACTATGAACATAGGCTCAATAAAAAAATGAGCGCACCTGAATTAATTGAAGTGATGCGTGAAGGTCGACGTTTCTATAACCACTGAGCTTCATCATATTAGTAAAAAAGCCCTATTCCTACAGGATTGGGGCTTTTTTTATTATCTGGCGACTGGATGAATACGAAATGCACGAAGCTTGGATTTAACTGTGAGGGGCTGCGTGACTAGTCTCTTGTAGCTAAGCTAGTTTCTTGTAGCTAGTCTCTAATGATGGACCTTAGCTGCCACTAAAGCCAAAAGCCGCTATCTTTAGATAACGGCTTTTTAAGGCTTAAATCAACTCAAGTCACTCTGCAATCAATCGGCTTTAACCGTGGCGTAACGTGCTAACCAATGGGCGTAAGAAGCGGGTAATACCCAAGATGGGCGCGCAATTGTCAAGGTTTGCGCCGCTTGATACGGCCAATGTGGATTCGCTAAAAACGCTTTACCTATCATCACTAAATCCATTTGTTCATCTTCAATGGCCGCATTGGCTTGATGTGGATCATCCATACCCCAAGAAGTCGCAACGGGGAACCCCACTTCTTGACGAACCCGCGCTGCAATAGGCGCCAAAAATGCAGGACTCCATGGAATATTTGCCGTTGGGGTCGAGAAGCAAATGCTGACGTTTAACATATCGAGCCCCGCTTGCTTAAATTGCTTCACCAAGGTTATCGATTCCGTCAGTGTTTCTTCATCTTTATGGTCGAATTCAATCACGCCAAATCGCGCCGTTAAGGGTAAATGCGATGGCCAAACGTCTCTTACCGCGGCAATGGTTTCTAACAAAAAGCGTCCGCGTCCTTCCGCACTGCCACCGTATTGGTCGGTGCGTTGATTAGCATAGGTTGAAAAGAAGCTTTGGGCTAAATAACCGTGGGCGAAATGCAGTTCTAACCATTCAAATCCTGCCGCTAAAGCACGCTTTGCCGCCGCCACAAAGTCGGCTTTAACCCGCTCAATATCTTCAATTGTCATAGCGGTAGGCACTTTAGGTAAATTTGCCCCAAAGGCGACGGCTGATGGTGCAATCGGTTGCCAACCTCGCGCATCATCATCGGCAATATGGTCATCCCCTTCCCACGGGATATTGGCACTCGCTTTACGGCCTGCATGACCAATCTGAATGCCTGCAACAGCACCCGCATTTTTAATCGCACTAGCCACTTTTGCTAAGCCTTGTGCTTGTTCGTCATTCCATAACCCAAGGCATTTGGGGGTGATACGGCCTTCAGGAGAAACCGCAGTGGCTTCAACCACAACAAGACCCGCTCCGCCACGGGCAAGGCCAGTGTAATGCACCTGATGCCAGTCGTTGATAAGTCCATCAGTGGCTTGGTATTGGCACATGGGTGCAACGGCAATACGGTTTTTGAGTGTGATGTCTTTAAGTTTGAAGGATGAAAATAGATCGGCCATGGTGTTTCCTGTGTCTATTAAGATCAAAAGGTATTTGAATACTGAATGACGACAGACTAGCCTTATCGTGCCATAATTAAAAGCACATACAGATTATAGATTTGATAAATTTTTATTATGACAAATCCACAGTGGTTACACACCTTTAGCGTGCTAGTCGAGAAAGGGAATTTCACCCGCACCGCCGAAGCTATAGGTATCACCCAAGCGGCTGTGAGCCAGCATATCAGTCGCTTAGAAGAAACCTACGGCATACTGTTTTTACGCCGCACCCGCCAGCTTGAAATCACTCCCATAGGGGAAAACCTGCTGACCTACGTTAAAGAAGTTGAATGCGCGCAGAAACGCCTACAACAGAAACTTATCCATGATGACGCCAATGCCGGTGATATTAGCCTTATCACTCCAGGTAGCATTGGTTTAACGCTTTTTCCATTATTAATCGAATTACAACAAGCCTTTCCGGCGTTAAGCATTCGCCACCGTTTTGCACCTGATAGTGAAATAGTTGCCTCAGTGTTGGCCAATGAACATGAAATCGGCATGGTAACCTTAAAACCTTCCGATCCTCGTATTCACAGCACACATTTTACCGAAGAGCCGCTTGAACTTGTGGTACCTGCAAGCCATAAACAACATGAATGGGCTGATTTACAACGGCTAGGGTTTATCTCCCATCCCGATGGTGAGGCCATGGCGACTCGACTGCTTAGCCGTAAATATCCAACTCACCCCGGCATTCAAGAGATCCCCTGCAAAGGATTTACCAACCAAATAAGCCTTATTCTCGAGCCTGTCGCAAAAGGGCTAGGATTTACAGTCATCCCGCAATACGCCCGCAAAGCCTTTGAACGACAAGAAGATATCTATGTTGTGGAATGTGGCAGCCAAGTTGTAGACACCATTTGGCTTATCCACCGTGCGGAATGGCCCTTGTCACGCAGAGCCCAAAAAGCGATTACATTTTTAAAGGGGAAAATATAAAACCCCATTTAAAAATGGGGTTCCGCACACAAGTTGCCGCACAGGAATAGTCAGCGTTAGCAACGGATACATAAGACTCAGAGGCTATTGATTGATATCCAATTCATTATGGATCAATACCACGCACTGAGAAGCAAACAGCATCTTTGGCCCTAAGCTGATCTTTTGCGCACCGAGTCGTTTCAAGGTATTAAAACTTTTCTTCGGCATAGGAATATGATCGGTCAGTAAAAAGCACGGATTACCCACAAATTCTTGCTCACGGATTGATGTACCCTTCTTATCCATCATAAACAATTGATAATCCACCGCGAGGTCCTGTACCAGCTTTTCAAAACTGATAGTGCTAACACTGATGCCCTCGTCAACAACACGGGTTTGCTCCTTCGTCATGCCCCGAGAAATATCTAAGGCTTTGGCAATTTTAGTGAGCAAAGCTTGCTCGTGAAAACCACCAATATGGAAAATATTTCGAGTATCGAAGCAAATAGTGCGGGAAAAATCATGGGTACTTTCTAGCACCAAATAAACGACAACATCGTTTCGATGGGACTGAGCCACAAAGATAGTGTTCATCAGGGTATGAGCTAAAATCTCGGTATGCGCCTCTTGGCCGACAGAAGCTAAAAACAACTGACTGTCAGTAGGGGCTGATCTTGCTCGTAAAACAAACGCGCGCATAGGTAAATGTCCTACTCAATAATGTCTTAAATGCTAAATGGCGGATGCATATAATTTGTGAAATTGACGATTTCGCCTTAAAAATTTTTGCCTTTTGCTGTGCCAAAGCCAGCCTAATCACTCGAACTTGAACCTTAGTCGCAAGCAGCGTTAATCATATGGGCAGCGAAAAGGTATAAAAAACAAAACCCGTATAGCAATGCTAACACGGGGTTTTGTTTAACTTAACTGCTGGTTATTTTAATGATTAAAACAAACTAACAATTAAGCATCTAATTTGGTCGGTATGAGAAGATTCGAACCTCCGCCCCCTGACACTTTATAACAGTGAACCGTTTAATCATAACCTGCTAAATTTAAACATAAATCATGTAATTTTGCACGTTTTAATTACCTCAACAATTTATGTACACTTACACGCAAATGCGATATCAAGGTTACAAGTACAACAAATTGAGCGTATTCAAACAAAATAACATCCCATTAGTTGTAATCAATATCGGATAACAAGCAAAGGGATCTAGGGAATACCTACAATCCCTGCATTTTCCCGATTCAGCAATGTGCTCTGGCGTGATGACCGTACGTGCAGGAATCACCAGGACATAGTTAAGGAGGTCCTAAACCAGCTTTAACTGGCCAAGAAAGAACGAATATTGTTCCTCCACGACCCGATGGCTGGCAAACCACGTGGCAGCCGTGAGCTTCAGCAATTGTCTTAACCACTGCGAGACCGAGTCCACTGCCACCACTTTTTCGAGAGCGAGACGGATCAACTCGGCGAAATGCTTCGAATACGTAGCTGTCTGCTTCATCAGGAATACCAGGGCCTTCATCTTCTACGGTTAGATAACAACTTGCCCCCGAGCAGTAGAGTCGCACAGTCAAAGTGCCAGATTCTGCATGCTGGCGCGTATTTTGAACTCGGTCAAGGTCAGATCCAGTGCCTCCTGCTGACCGTTACAGATTACGCTAGCCTCGTGACGGTCTAAGTCGATTTGGAACGGACCAACGCGCAACATTTGGGTATTTATGAGCGTGTTAGTGCGGGCGCGTCGCAGTACCGCCTGCACCCTAGCCACCACCTCGGCCTATCGGCAAAAAATGCTATCCTCATCGTCGAGTTCGCCCGCCAATTGCATGCCGAGGACCATACGCTGATAGATGCTGCAGTGACCGCAGCACGCCTGCGTCTACGGCCAATTCTGATGACCTCATTGGCATTTACTATCGGAGTGGTACCCTTAATGCTTGCGAGCGGTGCCAGCGCCGAAACTCAGCATGCAATCGGTACTGGCGTATTCGGTGGCATGCTCAGTGGTACCTTGCTGGCAATATTCTTCGTACCGGCGTTTTTTGTCTTTGTCATCGGCACACAAGAGCGCTTGAGTGCCTGGCTTGCGCGGCATAATACTGCCAAATAGCCTCACCCGCTTTGATGCTCTGTAGGAAAGTCTACCAACACAATCCTATTGAGCATTAAAGCTGATCAATATATGTGTAATAATTTTAAACGCTGGAAATGTAGGTTCAGTGATAGTAATCGTTACTGCGTATCCGGCTGAAGGTTCCGACGTTCAAATCTGTAATTGGTTCTCTAAGAAATGGTGCGATGCTGGACTCGCCTACAGTGTATTATTCGATTCATGGAAAGAGTAAGTACATTTCGCCAATATTCCCGCGCTATCTAAAAAGATGAAGCCATCGAAAAGTGAGCAAAATCCGTCGAATCTAATTCTGCCGACAAATAAAAAAGAGAGGCTACATTAGCCTCTCAAAAAATAGCAGGGGAGTACTTTAACTCAAGCAATAATTTTATTGCTAATATTTACGATGAATAAAACTTGAGATGTTGTGAGAGACAATAACGAGTCTCTCACTGATTTAGCGTTACTTTGTATTTAGAGCATGTTTGGCAGCATTTGTCCCTGCGATTTTACCGAAAATCACAGTATCAGCGACAGCGTTACCCCCCAGTCGATTATACCCATGAACACCACCAGTCACCTCTCCCGCCGCAAATAAACCTTTGAGCGGTTGGCTTTGTATATCGAGTACTTCAGCTTTAGTGTCAATGGCAACTCCCCCCATAGTATGATGGATGCCAGGAGCAACTTTTACGGCATAATAAGGAGATTTTTCTATTGATAGCGGCATCTGCTCACGGTTAAATGCCTCATCTTTACCCTGTTTGAAATAATGGTTGTAGTTTGTGATAGTTTTGTCTAAAACACTTGGTGTCATTCCTGTTATTTTTGCAAGCTCTGCAACAGTATTGGCCTTTTCAAGCATTTCTAAATGATCATACCCCTGAACCATTTTAGCTTTTTTATATAATTCATTATCAAATACTAGCCAAGCATATTGTTCAGGCTGTTTTAGAATGGCATCAGAGGCTTTATCTCGAGTCGTTAATTCATTTATAAAGCGATTGCCTTCTTTATTAACCATTATGGCCCCGACACCTCGAACCGTTTCTGAAATTAATATACGGCTATCTTTTCCTACTGTTGGATGTGTCTGGATCCAATCAATATCAGTCATACTTGCACCGACTGCTTTAGCAAGTTCAATACCATCCCCAGTTGAAGTGATATTATTTGAACTTGTCATGCCTTTAAATGTAGGGCGATAAAAAGCAATCATTTCTTTGTTAAACCCATAACCACCTGTGGCTAAAACAACCGACTTAGCTGCAACCATATAGTGACCAGAGTGTTTACCGTGGATGACAACACCCACAATTTTTTGTTCATCATCAACAACCAATTTAACAACTTTGGAGTTGAGTCTTGTATCAACCCCTTCTTTATCCGATGCTTTTTTTAGTACATCAATAATATGTGGACCAACACTTAAACCACCAGATGGACGATGTGTTCTATCGACTCTAGCGCCGCCAGAGCGTTTTAAATCATCCATATTGGCGCCAAAAGATTCTAACCATTTAATGCCATCAGCCGATTGCTCCGCTAATATTTGTACCAATTTAGGGTCGTTAGCATATCGACCGCCTTTCATTGTATCTTCGACATACCATTCGATTTTATCATCGACTTTATGATCTTTTTGCTGAACTGTACCCACAGCATTATACCCGCCAGCGGCGAGCATAGAGTTACCACCACTAAATGGTGCTTTATCAAGCAATATAACGTTAGCCCCCGCCTTTTTAGCTGCAATCGCAGCATTAAATCCAGCACTACCAGCTCCAACAACAATCACATCCGTTGTTTCTTTAGGACCTGCAGCTATCGCTTTATTTATTGCTTCATTATCCCAACCTTTGTCCCACGGTTCTTTGGATTTTGCTTTATTAAAAGGCATGTCGAGCCCTTTAAATGAATGACATTCATTACAATATAACTTTGGTTGTTCATGTCCTTTATGACAAGACGTACAATTAATATCACCTAAGTGTGAAGAATGTGGGTCAATTTCTAGTTTGGGATTTGCTAGTTTTCCATAATCACCATGGCAGGATTTACATTGTTTATTTTCAAATGTCTCGCTATCGCTCACTTTATTGGGTGCTGTATGGCAGGTTTTACAACCATTAACATCTTTATGGAATGATGCTAAATCATTTTTATTATCAGCAGCCCATGATGACGCCGTTAAAATCGAACAGACAATAATACTCAAGTATTTTATCCTCATGCAATTCTCCAGTTTTTATTTTGGTAAGATTTGGCGTGATGATAGTTTCTTAATTTTTTTAAATAGTGATATAGAGCAATAAATTGAAATCATTAAATATAACTTAACACACTTTAAGTTATGCTTAACTCGATGTTTTTGTTGATTAGATGTGATCTAAAGCGGAGATGTGTTTGCTTAAATCTCTAATATGGCATTACTTTTACATTCTAAAAAGGTGATGTCGATGAAAAATGCTAAATATATTGGTTTTAGTTTTATTTTAATTTGTTCAACTCCAGCTTTATCTGAGCCACTAGACTTTTATGGAAGACTGTGGCTTGGTGTGGCCAACTCAAGTAATGGTCTTTCTGGTAACGAAAAAGTTGATGGATTTTCCCTTGAAAATTATGCATCATATTTAGGCGTTAAAGGTGAGTATAGTGTATATGATAATTTTAGCTTGTTATATAAATTTGAAGCAGGGATAGAAAGCTTTGATAACGATGATTCTAATATTTTCAAACCGAGAAACTCATACTTAGGTTTTAAAACTAACTATGGTTCAGCTGTTCTCGGAAGAAATGATACCGTTTTTAAAAGTGCTGAAGGTAAAGTGGATTTATTTAATATTACCTCAAGCGATATGAATATGATCATTGCAGGTAACGATAGATTAGGCGATTCGGTAACATTAAATAGCGCTAAGGTCGCAGGTGTTACTATGGGTATTAGTTATGTTTTTGATAAGGATTTTAATCAAAAAAATCCAGAACTTTCTGATAAACAAAACAATTATGCAATTAGTTTTTCCCTAGGCGATGCTGCACTTAAAAAGAATAGTCACTATATTTCAATAGCCTATGCTGATGGATTGAACCAGTTAGAGGCAACAAGACTGGTGGGTGGTGTTGCTATTTCATCCGTAAAATTGGGGGCTATGTACTGAAGAATCCCCTGATGATTTACAAATAAATCATCAAATTAGGGTGGAAGCGCATCTTGTTGCATGATCAAATGGTTTCGCTAAAAACTACACTTGGACAACAAGATGCGCGAAGCCAATATCCTACAACATTCTTTACACCAATACTGCCCAGAACTTCACCTAAAACGATTAAACAGCTTGATGCTGGCCTCTAAGGCACTGATTGAATGTAAGACACTGACCTTGACTGAGTTAGGTCGAAA